>DATECO010000188.1:0-2107 GCA_035286865.1 Nitrospiria bacterium
GATTGCTTCGCCCGCATATTGTTTGGTTTGGCGAGGCCTTGGACGCGATGGACATTGAGAACAGTGTGGCAGCCCTTCAATCCTGTGACCTGCTGCTGGTGATCGGGACCTCGGGGGTGGTTTGGCCTGCGGCGTCTTTTGCTGAGATCGCGAAGTCCTCGGGGGCTTTTGTAGTCGAGGTCAACCTTAAACCCTCGGCGCAGAGCGGAGTTGTGGATGAGATCCTGCAGGGCCGCGCGTCGGAGATCCTACCCCGACTGCTTTCCTGATCCTTAATGAACTCCCAGAGGTTCAACGTCTTGTGTTACCCTGCTTTTCCACCTCGGTGAGGGTTTCCTCAAAGATGGAAAGGGCGGTGTCCACCTCCTGGCGCCCGATGACGAGAGGGGGCATGAACCGGATCACATTCTGGCCGCAGCCCAGTATCAGAAGGCCCTTCTGAAAACACCTCTGGATCACCTGGCTTCGCTCCCGGATGGCCATCTCCTTGGTCTCCCGGTCCCGCACAAGCTCAACCCCCACCATGAGGCCTTTGCCACGGACATCACCGATAAGGCGATGGGACTTTTGCATTTTCTGGAGGCGGTCCTGGATGTAGTTTCCCACCATGTTGACATTGCTCATCACGCCATTGAGCAGGAGGTCCATCGTGACCAGGGCTGTCTCGCAGGAGATCGGATGGCCGCCGAAGGTGTTGGCGTGGGCACCAGGCCCCCAGTTCATGATCTTTGAAGGGGCCACTGTGGCCCCCAGTGGCATACCTGACGCAATCCCCTTGGCAAGTGCTAGGATATCGGGCACCACACCGAAATGCTCGGAGGCAAACATCTTTCCGGTCCGTCCCATCCCTGTCTGGACTTCATCCGCAACGTAGAGGATCCCATACTCCTTGGCCAGTTCATGAAGGCGAGAATGATACTCTGGAGGAGGAACCACGTAACCGCCCTCACCCTGAATGGGCTCCACCACAATAGCGGCCACTTCCTCCGGCGAGATCACATGTCGAAACACTGTGTCTTTTATGGCATCGACACAGGCAATATTACATTCTGGATACTTAAGGTTATACGGGCAACGATAGCAGTATCCGAAGGGGACATGGGTCACCTCAGGCATAAAAGGTCCAAAGAACTGACGCTGGGCGGTTTTGCTCGCAGTGAGGGAAAGGGCCCCCATCGTCCGGCCATGAAATCCGCCGTAAAAAGCAATAAAGTGAGACCTCCGGGTGTGGTGCCGTGCTAGCTTGATGGCCGCTTCGATGGCCTCCGTCCCGGAATTGCTCAGAAAAGTCCGTTTGGGTCCTGAGCCTGGAGCAACGGCCGCTAGCCTCTCGGCCAATCGGACCTGCGCGGGATAGTAAAAATCAGTCCCTGATAGATGGATAAATTTTTCGGTCTGCTGGCGGATCGCCTCTACCACTTTGGGGTGGCAATGCCCCAGCGGGTTGGTGCCCACCCCGGAAGTAAAGTCCAGAAAGCAGTTTCCATCCACATCAAACACCAGGTTACCCTCCGCCCGTTCGATCACTAGCGGATAGATCCTGGTATAAGACCGGGAGATAACCTCCTCATCACGCTCCACCCACCTCCGGGCAACAGGCCCAGGGGGGACTCCTTTGAGTTTTGGAAAATGATTCTTTTTCATCAACATCCCAGAATGATTGGCACTTTCATATTATATCCTAAAATAAAGAATTTGAGAAAGTCGGTCAGATTGTAAAAGTAGGAGGGAAGTGGAGATGGATGCCTGAAGGAAGGCTGGAATATCCGTGGTTCCGATCAAGGAGATGCTGATTCAGGCTGAAGCCGCTTTTCCAGTTTTCTGAGCCACCGGTAACTGCGTTTTAATGCCCTGGCGGCTTTGCTCTTGTTTCCCTGATGTTCACGGACGGCCTTCTGAACAATGCACTCCTCAATGCGTTTCAAGAGCCCAGACAGCGAGCCTTGCCGATTAAGACTGTTGCAAAACAGATTCCAGTCGGCTCCATTGATCAATTCCAGGACTCCCTGGACCTTCGAGGATGTCTCTCCTCCGCCTGATCCTCCGCCTGAGGCGGATAAGGCGGGGGATGAGGCAGATTGCAATTCCAAAGGAAGATGCTCAGGCA
>DATECO010000189.1:0-17138 GCA_035286865.1 Nitrospiria bacterium
CGGGTCTTGCAATTCAAGATACTGAACATGGGGACAGATCTATCTCTTGCCCCAAGGATCTAAATAAGGGCATACACGATTGTGCCGCAGTGGCTCAGCTTGTTTGGTTTGAGTGAACACTTGCGGTCTTCCCCTTATAGGTCACATCGTTTTGGTTTTAGTTTCCTGTTTATTCTTTCCCTGAGAGAGCGGTTGAATAATAACTCTTGACGTTAATAGCGCAATACGCTATCCGTATAAATGACCAATGGCGTATCTGTTTTAGGTGGTTGGAAGGCAGCGCGCATGACGTCGAGATAGTGGATTATCATTAGGAGGTTAAGCGATGCGTAAACAAAAGATCCAGCCGATTCACCCGGGTGAAATCTTGTTTGAGGAATTTCTAAAGCCCATGGGAATCAGCCAATACCGCCTGGCAAAGGAGATTAGCGTTCCAGCGCGCCGTATAAACGAAATTGTTCATGGGAAACGAGCTATTACGGCGGACACCGCGTTACGCTTGGGACGGTATTTCAGTGTGTCTCCTGAGTTCTGGATCAACCTTCAGACCCATTATGATCTGGAGGTTGAGAAGGAAAAGCTGGCTAATAAGCTAAACCGTACGGTTCGGGTGTATGCCGCCTGATTCTGCCTTAAGAGATATGAATCGGAAATAAAAGAGGGTGTATGAGTCCTATGAAAAAGAAGACACCAAAATTCAAAAATGAAGATCAAGAAAGAGCGTTCTGGTCCACACATGACTCAACAGAATATATGGACTGGATCCAGGCGAAAAGAGTTACACTGCCGAAGCTGAAACCCTCAGTAAAAACCATTTCACTTCGGCTGCCAGAATCCATGCTTGAAGAGCTCAAGCTCCTGGCTAATAAACGAGATATCCCCTATCAATCGCTTTTGAAAGTATTTCCCGCAGAGCGGATCGAAGAAGAACTCAAAGTTCATGAACGCCGATCAGCGTAATCCTAACCCAGGCGCTGGAGCTGACATGAAATAGTGTCGGCCAGCCTTCTATCATCCCCACACTCTTTTTCATTTGCATTCCTAACGGATTTTGCCTATAAAGTAAGTCAAGCAAATTGGTCTTTGACCTTGCAGTCCTCTTAGGAACATTGTAAAATGCGCTATTCTCATCCGGCCATGGCCCATGCAATTGCCGAGATCAATCTGTCTGCATTACTGTATAACTTGGGACAGGTCAGTAAATGCATCGGGCCAGACTGCCAGATCTTGGCCGTGGTCAAGGCCAATGCCTATGGCCACGGGGCGGTACCCGTGGCCCGCGCCCTGATCTCAGGGGGCGTCTCTATGCTGGGAGTGGCCTGGGTACAGGAGGGTATGGAGTTACGCAAGGCCGGGGTGCGCCTTCCGATCCTCATCATGGGTGGGGCTGCAGCGCAGGAGTGGGGAGAGGTATTGTCTCACCGCCTGACCCCGGTAGTCTATCAACCGACCCAGATTCTATCCCTGGAAAAAATGGCCAAGAAAAGAAATCGGAAGGCCAAGGTCCATATTAAAATAGATAGCGGCATGGGCAGGCTCGGGGTCCCTGCAACGAAGGAGGTGCTGGATCTTCTCGGTACGCTTCGCCGTGCGCCCCACCTGATCGTGGAAGGGGTCATGACCCATATGGCGGAAGACGGGCTTGACGACAGAGCCTTCACGCAGCATCAGCTCAGGGTTTTTCAGCAGGCCGTGGACCTCTTTACCCGGGAAGGGATCAACCTTCCCCTGCGGCATGTAGCCAACAGTGCCATCACGATCGATCTGCGGCCTGCCCACTTTAATATGGTGCGACCCGGGATCATGCTTTACGGCTACCGCCCCTCCAAGAAGCTGGCGCATCCTGTAGACCTAAGACCCGTCATGACCTTGAAGACCCGGATCCTCCAAATCAAGCGGGTACCGAAGGGAACCCCGATCAGTTATGGGCGCACTTTTACCACCGAGCGGGAGAGCCTCATCGCCACCCTGCCTGTGGGGTATGCAGATGGCCTGCCGCGCGCCCTGTCCAATAAGGGCCAAGTCCTGGTGCGCTCAAGACGTGCCCCCATCGTGGGGAGGATCTGCATGGATATGACGATGATCGACCTCACAGAGCATGGGGATGCGCAAGTGGGGGAGGAGGTGATCCTGATCGGTCGACAGGGTCAAGAGGCGATCACGGCAGATGAAATTGCTGAGAAGGCCGGCACGATTGCCTATGAGGTCTTGTGTGGAATTGGTCCCCGCGTTTCAAGGAGCTATATCAAAGCGCCTGCAACGAGTCTTTGATTTGGAAGGATATAGATGCACTGGGTGGAGGTTTTGGGTTCAAGGACGATATTTCTGGTTGAGGAGATGGGCAGAGTGGTCAATCTCCTGATCCAGAGTATCCGGTGGGCCCTGCATCCCCCCCTGGGCTTAAGAAATATCTTCAAACAGATGGAGGAGACAGGGGCCAATTCCATTCCAGTGGTCCTCATTACGGCCCTTTCGACAGGCATGGTCTTGGCCCTTCAAAGCCATATCGGATTTCGTCGCTTCAATGCCGAGAGCCTGGTGGGGACGGTGGTGGCCCTCTCGATGACAAGGGAATTGGGCCCCGTCCTGACAGGCCTCATTGTCGCCGGGAGGGCAGGCGCGGCGATGGCGGCAGAGCTGGGGACGATGAAGGTGACGGAGCAAATCGATGCCCTCACGACCATGGCTGTGAATCCCGTGAAGTATCTCATCGTCCCCAGGGTCCTGGCCGGCTTAGTGATGCTCCCCATTCTGACGGTCCTTGCAGACCTCACGGGAATTGTGGGGGGATACATTGTGGCCGTCAATATCCTGGATGCCAATCCTGTGGTGTATATGAATAAGACGACGGAGCATCTGGAGTTGGACGATATCTACGGTGGTCTCCTCAAGGCCGCGGTGTTCGGGGTGATCATTGCCACAATCAGTTGTTATAAGGGTATCAATGCGAAGGGTGGGGCCGAGGGGGTGGGAAAGGCGACCACCGGGGCGGTGGTGCTGTCCTCCTTGCTTATTATTATCTCAAACTACTATCTAGCAGCCTTCCTTTTTTAGGGCCGATGATCGACCTGATTGATGTGCATAAATCCTTTAATTCAAAGAAGGTTTTAGAGGGTGTGAACCTGCACATCGAGCGGGGTGAGACCATGGTGATTATCGGTGGGAGCGGGTCGGGAAAGAGTGTCCTCATCAAACATATTATCGGCCTTCTCCAACCAGACCGAGGCGAGGTGTGGGTGGATAGTAAGAACCTGGGCACCCTGGATGAAGGCGCTCTCAGTGAGCTTCGGAAAAAGTTCGGGATGCTCTTTCAGGGTGCGGCCCTCTTCGATTCCCTGACGGTTTGGGAAAATGTGGGCTTTGGCCACCGCCAGCATCGTAAGCTAAGCGATCGTGAGATTAGAGAGATAGCAAAAGAGAAGTTGGCGATGGTAGGCCTTCGGGGGGTGGAAGACTTGATGCCGTCCGAGCTGTCGGGAGGGATGAAGAAGAGGGTAGGCCTGGCCAGGGCTATCGCCATGGATCCCGAGATCCTTCTCTATGACGAGCCCACTACCGGTCTCGACCCCATCATGGCCGATGTCATCAATGAACTCGTTCTAGAGTTGAAGAGACAGCTCAACGTTACGGGTGTCGCCATTACCCATGATATGACCAGTGCATACAAGATTGCCAATCGGATCGCCATGCTGTATCAGGGCAAGATCGAGGAAGTTGGTAGTCCCGAGGAAATCCGAAACAGCAAGAATCCCGTCGTACACCAGTTCATCATGGGGAGCTCCGTGGGGCCTATCGCGGCAGTCTAATAAAAATAAGAAGGCACGGGCCCCCGCATATAAAGAGGAGATCGCTTGGCCAGATTCAGCACCGAGGCAAAAGTTGGGATGGTGGTGGTATTGGGCATCGCCTTGTTGACCTATATGACATTTAAAGTGGGAGGCTATCGCCTCGGGCCGGAACAAGGCTACCAGATCTATGCCGTCTTTGACTCTGTTGCAGGAATAGACCTAAAAACGCCTGTGAAGATTGCGGGAGTCCCCGTGGGAGAGGTGGAAAAGATCGAATTAACGGATACCAAGGCACGTCTCACCTTGCGGATCAGACCCGAGGTCAAGATCCGAAAGGGGGCACAAACCCTGATTCGCTCTTCAGGCCTGCTGGGTGAAAAATATATCGAGATTGTGAATGCCGAGGGTGAACAATCGGGCACCCTTAGTGATGTACCCCCAACGATCAATTCCCCTCCTTCACCCGGACCCTCCTCTTGGTTTATACCGGAATACCTGCTTGGTAGGTGGAGCGAGTTGCTAGGGGATCTTGGTCCAGGTCTGGCACATGCCGCTGAGGCGGAGGCCCAAGAACCCCCCAAAAGAGAACCCTTTGTGAAAGAGGGGGAGGTCATCCAGCAGAAGGGAAAATCCGCTGACATGGATCAACTGATCAACCAGTTAAACGCCATATCGGAGGACCTCAAGGCAGTCAGTAATACCCTTAAAGAGGCCTTGGGCACCCAAGAGGGGGAACAGTCGGTTAAAGAGATTATCAATAACATCCGGGAACTCACTAAAAACCTCAACACGGTGGTGAAGGAAAACAGGAACAACTTGAACAAGACGGTGGCCAACCTGGAAGAGTTTTCCAGATTTTTAAAAGAGGCGAGTCCCCGCCTCCTGGATAGCCTTAACCAGATCTCGCAAAAAGTGGAGAAAGGGGAGGGAACTTTAGGAAAGTTAATTCAAGATGAGGAACTCTATAACAGGCTCAATGGGGCCCTGGCGGACGTAAAGCAAATCACGGATAAGGTCCGTAAGGGGGAGGGAACGATTGGAAAGCTGATTTTTGAGGAGGAGGCCTATAACAATCTGAATACCACGCTGAAGGGTCTGGGCACCACGCTCAATCGGCTGGCCCTGCTGCGGGTCTTTCTGAGCATTCGTAATGAGTACCAACTGGAGGGCAGTGATAACAAAGGTTATTTTTCCCTAAGGCTTCAACCCAAGGATTATAAGTACTACCTCATCGAGGTGGTGGATGAACCCAGGGGCAAGGTCACCCAGACCACCACCGAGACCACCACAAATATTCCGCCCTCTCCTGTCATCACCTCCTCTATTAAAACCGAACGAAGGCTGAGAATCAGCGCAGAGATTGCCAGGCTTTTTGGAGACTTCTGGATCCGTGCCGGGCTTTTGGAGAACACCTTTGGTGTGGGGTCTGACTACGTGCTGTTCGGAGACCACCTCAAACTCAGCCTGGATGCCTGGGATTTTAACAGTGAAGATCCAGAGATGGATCACGTCCGGCTTAAATTCACGGGGGCTCTCTCTTTTCTCAAGTACTTCTTTGTCCAGGCGGGGTATGATAACATCCTAAACAAGAAGGTGGATACCTTCTTTGTGGGGGGTGCTATCCGATTTGAGGATGATGACATCAAATACCTTCTAGGTAGCGTCCCAATTCCCTTTAGATAGGGGACAGCCCGATCGGTGCAAGAGAGAGTTTGATGACAGGATAGGAGAGATGAAGAGGGTGGAGAGACTTGATGGTGGCGATTCGGGGGATACAGCTTAGCAAAGCGTACCACTATTACCAGGTTCTTAAAGAGGTCTCGTTTGAGGTGGCCGAGGGAGAGTGTTATGCTCTTTTTGGCCCAAACGGCGCGGGAAAAACTACGCTCCTCCGGGTCCTTGCGACCGCCCAACGACCGAGCTTCGGGCGGTTTGAGATCATGGGCTACGATGGGATCGAGGAAAAGATCAAAGTCCGGGAGGTCCTCCTCTTCGTGGGCCACGGATCTTCCCACTATGATGAACTTAACGCCGTTGAAAATATCCGGTTTGCAGTAGCGATGCGCGGAGGAAATCCGACAGACCGGGAGATCAAGATCACCCTGGATCGTGTCGGGATTGGGGCATTTGCAGATCTGAGGACCCGTTACTACTCGATGGGGATGAAAAAACGCCTCTCGATCGCCAAAGCGATCCTCATCCGTCCGCAGGTCCTCCTCCTGGATGAGCCTTATTCCTCCCTAGACGAAGGGGGGATGAAGATGATGAACCATTATATCCGGGAGGTTACCCACCAGGGAGCCGCCGTCTTATTGACAACCCACGACCGGCTCAGGTCCTCTGAGGTAGCTGATCGGGCAGGAGTCCTGCAACGGGGTAAACTGATGGAGATAGCCGTCAAGGATCTGGCAGCGAAGGATGAAATTTTTTAGAGTGATTCGATGGATTGCCTGGAAGGACCTGGCCAGCGAGATACGCAGCCGCGAAAATATCTCCTCAATGTTCTTTTTTGCGTTCATTGTGATCATGATCTTTAGTTTCAGTTTTTCGATGGACCTGCAGGCGGCAAAAGACCTGATGCCAGGGATCATCTGGGTCGCCTTCGGGTTCACCGGAATCATCGGCCTGGGAAAGTCATTCTGGGTGGAGTTGCAAAATGACTGCTTAGAAAACCTCCAGATCAGTCCGGCCCCCAAGGGGGCTATTTACCTGGGAAAGCTGATTTCTAACCTGATCTTTATCCTGATTGTGGAATTGGTCCTGTTCCCAATGTTTGTGATCTTTTTTAATCTCGATGTCCTTGATAAAGTCCACCTGGTTCTGTTAATATTTTTGCTGGGGACTCTTGGTTTCGCCGCTGTGGGAACTCTCTTCTCGGCCATGACGGTTCAGGTACGGGCCCGAGAGGTGATGCTTCCGATCCTGCTCTTGCCAATGGTGGTCCCTGTCATGATTGGGGCTGTAGAGGCCACACGGGGTGCACTAAACGGGGATCCGTGGGTGCTCTATCGGCATTGGTTGGAGCTGCTCATTGTGTTCGATATCGTCTTTACGGTAGTGTCTTTTTGGGCGTTTGAATGGATTCTGGAGTCGTGAATTAGCCATGATTAAGCAGATGCGGCGTTATGAAAGCTGGTTTGGGGCCGGCGCGGGGATTTGTATCATCATCGGCCTGTATATGGGATTGGTCACCTCCCCTCCGGATTATTACCAGGGGGAGGTGGTTCGTATTATGTATGTCCATGTCCCCTTTGCGAATGTTTCGCTCCTTGGGTATACGGTGCTCTTTGCGGGAAGCCTCTGGTATCTTTGGAAGGGCAATCCGATCGTTGATAATATGTCCCATGCCGCTGCAGGGGTCAGTGCATTCTTCACAGCGGGTGCCCTGGCGACCGGCTCCATCTGGGCCAAACCGACCTGGAATGTCTGGTGGACGTGGGATGCAAGGTTGGTCTCTTTCACCATCTTGCTGTTGATCCTGATCGGTTACCTCATGCTCCGTACATTTATCGAGGACAAGGATAAGGAGGCCCGTTTTGCCGCCATTCTTGCCATTATGGGGTTTGTGGACCTTCCGATTGTCTACTTTTCTGTGGAGTGGTGGCGGACCTTGCATCAACCGCTCTCTGTCTCTCCGCGGGGTTTGAGTATTTCCGGGGAGATGCTCATCCCGCTGATCATGATGGCTGTGGGCTTCTACCTGCTTTTCCTTTATATGGCGATGGTTCGTACCCAAATGCTCTACTTAGAACAGCTCCGGGAGGCCAAGAAGGGGCGGTTACTGAGTCAGGCCTATTTGTGAGTGCATACCATGAAGTGGTTTTATATCCGTTGGGGGGGAATTCTGTTCGTGGCCCTCATGATTACCCTCTTGGGTACTCAACGCTACTACCGGGAGGTGGCCACGATGTCCCCAGAACAGCTCCTGAGAGAACAACCGACTGGGACCGTGCGGGTCCTGGGGAGGGTACAGGCGGGGAGTCTATCCACCCCCGGGCAAGAGGAAACCTCGCTCCATCGGGTCACTTTTTATCTTTCAGGGGAACGGGAGGGCTTGCCAGTCAGGTACATTGGAGGGATTGCAGATAACCTGCGAGAACTCAAAACCATGGTGGTTATAGGGCGCTGGGATTTGTCCACCCGTGAGTTTGAGGCCCACGAGATCTCCCTCCTCCCGAATTACGGATATGTTGCAGCCGCCTACCTCATCGGAATAGTCCCGATAGGCCTTTTCCTATTCCTCATGGAACGTAGGGTGGAGTTGCTGTATAATGAAATAAAGGCTGCAAAGGTATACGAGTCGGAGGTTGCTGGCTTTGACAAGGGGTAAGAAAACTGGTATTATCCTGAGCATTGCTTTAATTATCAGTGGTATAGGCTATTTGGCCCTGGGTAATTTTGGAAAAAACCTGGTCTACTTTTTTACGCCGTCAGAAGTGGCCTCCCTTACCCAAGATTATTTTGGCAGAAAGGTCCGGGTGGGCGGATTGGTGGTTCCGGGTAGCCTCAGGGTTGTTCCCAATAGCCTTAAGATGACCTTCGAATTAACGGACGGGGCAGCCACGATTCCAGTCTCCTTCGAAGGGATCCCGCCCGATCTGTTTAAAGAAGGTCAGGGGGCCGTGCTGGAGGGATATTGGGACGAGGCTAGGCAGTTCCATTCCAATCTCATCATGGCCAAGCACTCAGAGGATTACATGCCCATCGAGCTAAAAAGAGCCGGGATTCAGCTTCCCAAGAAGGACCTCCTGAAGACCTTACAAAAATAGCAATGAGCGGTCAGCCATCAGCAAAAAGCTGAAGGCTTAGAATTTAGAGGGAACATCGTGTTTATCGAGATAGGCCATTTCGCCGTCATTACCGCCCTGGTCCTGTCTGTGGTCGGCATGGTGAGCCCTGTCCTTGGGCTTAAAACCCGCAATCCGGTCTGGGTCCGTATTGCCCGGCAGGCAATTACCATCAATTTCTTCCTCCTCTCCATTGGTATCGCGTCGCTGATCTATTCCTATCTCACTCACGATTATTCTGTGCAGTATGTGGCGGCCACCTCCAACAGCAAGCTCCCCATATTTTATAAGGTAGCGGGCGTCTGGGGGGGCCATGAGGGCTCACTGCTCCTCTGGGTCTGGATCCTGAGCACCTTCTGCACCATCGCGGCCTGGCTTCACTGGAAGACGCAGCCGGCGATTATGCCCTACCTCCTGGCGGTGGAGTCCCTAATCATGTTCGGGTTTTTAACGCTCATTGTCTTTCTTTCGAGTCCATTCGAGCGCCTGTTTCCAGCCCCGCTGGATGGAAAGGATTTAAACCCCCTCCTTCAAGATCCAGCCATGGTGGTCCATCCGCCGATGTTGTACATGGGGTATGTCGGATTTTCGATTCCCTTTGCCTTTGCTATGGCTGCCTTGTTCTCCGGGCGGCTGGGTGAGGAATGGGTCAAGGTGACCCAGCGGTGGACCCTCTTTGCCTGGATGTGTTTAACCACCGGTGTCCTGATGGGCGGGTATTGGGCATACTATGAGCTGGGCTGGGGGGGCTACTGGGGCTGGGACCCGGTGGAGAATGCCTCCTTCATGCCGTGGCTGGTGGGGACCGCGTTTCTCCACTCGGTGATGGTTCAGGAAAAAAGAAGGATGTTCAAGGTCTGGAATCTGTTTCTAATCATACTGACCTTCTCTCTTTCGCTGATCGGGACATTTCTGGTCCGTAGTGGGGTCCTCTCTTCTGTCCATACGTTTGCCACCGATCCTGGACGGGGTCTCTATATACTGGTTTTCCTGGCCATCATGCTGACCCTGGGCTTTGGGTCCCTCATTCTCCGGTCGGGCAAGCTAAAGAGCCAGATTGAAATGGATTCCATCATCTCCAAGGAATCGGCCTTCCTCTTTAATAACCTCTTCTTTCTCATCGCTGCGATCACGGTCTTCCTGGGGACCCTCTATCCTCTCCTCGTGGAAACCCTGCAATTTCAGAAGGTCACAGTCGGTCCGCCATACTATAACTCGGTCTTCATGCCTGTCGCGCTGGGACTGATCCTTCTGATGGGGATTGGGCCCTATATCCCCTGGCGACAGGCTTCCCCAGAGAACTTGAGAAGGACCTTTTTGATCCCGGCCATCATTGGTATTGGAAGTGCGGTCTCTCTCGCGTTCATGGGGATCCGTAGCCTTTATGCTCTGGCCGGGATGGCGGTTGTCTTTTTTGTGTTGTCGGTCATCCTTTTGGATATTGCGAAAATTTCTTCTCTTTGGGCCAGGCGCGATCAGAGCAATTACCTGGTTGGATTTTATCGGGCATTTACCATGAATCAGAGGCGCTATGCTGGGATCATCACCCATCTCGGCGTGCTGGTATTGGTGGTGGGCATTATCGCCTCCACGATCTACCAAACGGAAAGGGTGGTGCTCATGCAGCCCGGAGATGATCTCCAGATCAAGGCATATACCCTCAAGTTCATGGGTGCCCAAGAGGTCCAAGGGCCCAACTGGGTCGCACAGGAGGGTGTTTTTAATGTCTATCAGGGGAGCCGCTTCATCACCCAAATGCGCCCACAAAAGCGGATCTACACGGTATCCCAGACCCCGACCACGGAGTCAGCGATCTATACGATCAATATGGGTCACCTCTTTTTAACGATGCCAGAAATTTCCCCTGAGGGGGCCAGGGTAAGGGCATTAATTAACCCACTGATCCTGTGGGTCTGGTATGGTGGCGGCATTATGGGGCTTGGGGTCGTTCTCAATATCTTCAGACTAAGAAGGAAAGAGGTAACAGTGTCGAGCACAGCGACCCTCTCTCCTGGGCCAGCATCCGCCTCAGGCGGAGGCCTGGCCGACGAGACTGTTGCACCGCACGGGTCCCCACATAGAGATGTCGCTCTTAACCTGCCCCCGCCAAGGAGGAAAGAGGCATGATCCGGGCCTGGCACATTGCCCTCCTGTTGGGTGTTGTGGGCCTTCTGACCTTGTTTTATAAGGGCTTGTGGGGCGATCCCCGGGCCATTCCAACGGTGCTGGTGGGCACACCGGCACCAACCTTTTCGGGGCCGGAGGTCAACACCGGAGAGATCATTTCACTGAATCACTTCAGTGGAAAGGTGGTTGTGATGAATTTTTGGGCGTCATGGTGTTTTGAGTGTCAACAGGAACATGAGAACCTCCTGGCGATTAACAGGCGGTTCGGGAGTGATCCCAACTTTGTAATGCTGGGGATTAATTACCAGGACCGGGAAGAAGATGCGCGCAACTATCTCAAGGTATACGGAAATAATTTCAACCATGTCCGCGATCTAAAGGGGACCATCTCCATAGACTTTGGCGTTTATGGTGTCCCAGAAACCTTTGTCCTGGACCAGCAAGGGATCATCCGATATAAGCAGGTCGGGCCGATTATCGGACCGGTCTACACCCATTTGACCGAAAAGGTCATTCAGCCCTTACTCCAGGGGCCGCTGCCACAAGCCTTATGAAGAGGATCCTCATCATTGCCCTTCTCAGTCTTCTGACCACCTCGTCTGTTTCGATAGCAGATACGGTGGAGGAACAGATTCTGGATATTAAAACCCGTGAGATAGCAAAGACCCTCCGGTGTGCCGTGTGCCAGACGGAGTCGGTCTGGGAATCAAACGCTGAGCTGGCTAGGCAGATGCGCCAGGTCATCAGGGAGCGACTCGCTCAGGGGCAATCGGCCGAGGAGATCAGGAACTACTTCCTGAGCCGTTACGGAGATTATATCCTCTTGGAGCCCCGCAAGAGCGGGATGAATTGGCTCCTGTGGGTAGGCCCCTTTGTCCTGCTAGGGATCGGCGGGGTCCTCCTCTATCGTACCCTAGGACGCTGGGTGGCCCAGACGGCCTTGATAAAACCTGAAGAAACCCTTCCGATTGATGCCCTCCACCGTCAACGTATCGAGCAGGAATTACGTTCCCTTGAAAAATAGGAAGAGAAAGTAAAAGGAGCATGCTCGATGTTTGCCATTGTAGTTGGAGCGATGCTGGCGGTTGTAATTCTGTTCCTTGCCTACCCCTTCTGGCGCGAGCGTCGAACATCCATGCCCATGGGACAAGAATCCTTCAACGAGGACTCCGAGGCCCAAGAACAGGTCGACCTAGAGATAGAAAAACAGCGCATGCTGACCTCCCTCTCGGAACTGGAGTTTGAGAGGGCTCAAGGAAAGCTTGCCCCCACGGATTACCAACGGCTCAAGGCCACGGATGAACACCGGCTGGTGAAGATTCTGGATCGGCTGGATCTGCTGTCAAATCCGCCTCAGTCCGCCTTAGGCGGAGAGGGCCCGCTCCCCACTCCAAGATTAGAACCCCACCCCCCAAGAGGACGGGCGATGTATTGGCTGAGCCCTATCATCTTAGGGCTTGTGGTTTGGGGGGGTGCCTCCGGCATCTATTCCTACGTCACTGGAACAATTGGACTGGAGGCGAAGAGAGTGGCCCAGGAGCAACAGGGCCAGTCCTCCGCCTCATCCGCCTCAGGCGGAGGATCAGGCGGACAGGGAATGCCCAACCCCCTAGAAATGGTGGCACGCCTGGAAGCGCGATTACGAGAAAATCCCAACGATCTCCAGGGTCAGATCATGGCGGGACGCTCCTATATGGCCTTAGAGCGACTTGATGACGCAAAGAGGGCCTGGAGCAAGGTCATTGAATTGAATCGGAGGGACCATGAAGCCCACTACAATCTCGGACTGATCTTGCTACAGACGAAAGATACCACCGAATCCAGAATCTTCGAGGAAGCCCTCGCCCACTTTGATACTGCGCTCATGAATGTCCCACGGGAACCGGTGGTGCTTTGGTACAGGGGTGTTGCGCTGGTGCATCTCAAACGTTACCGTGAGGCCGACGAAAGTTGGACCTCCGCGTATCAAAACCTTCCACCTGGCAGTGAAGACGCCGAGTTTGTGAAGCAGGCGCTGCAAAACCTTCGGGCGGGCAATCCTCCCCTATCTCAATAGAGGGCTAGGCATGTTTTGCTCGGCCTTTTCCACAAGCACCGTATATAGTATAATGTACTCAGTTAAACTGGAGTGAACTGGCTCATGTGCGTGTATACTATAGATCAAGGAAGGTTCTAAGTCAGTCGTGGTAGGAGCCCGTGGAAAGTCCCTTTTGTTTGTCTATCTTACCATTACGGGGCTGCTCTTTTTTCTTACAGCTTGCGAACAGGAGACATCAAAGCCAGACGCCAAGCGGTCAATCCCGGAGGGGCCCAGGGTGGGGTTTCGTGCACCGGGATTTTCTACTGGGACACTCAATGGAAGCAGTCTGGCCTTAGGAGACTTCCGAGGCAAGGTAGTCCTGATTAATTTCTGGGCCACATGGTGCATTCCCTGTCGTGTGGAGATGCCCTCAATGGAGCACCTCTATTCCAGATATGGGGGGAAGGAATTTGAGGTCCTGGCCATCAGCGGGGGGGAGGGGAGGAAGGTCGTGCAGCCATTTACCGAAAATTTGAAATTGAGCTTCCCTATTCTGTTGGACGAGGACTTTGAGGTACACAATAAATATCAGGTCACAGCGATTCCCTCCAGCTACCTGGTGGATAGAAACGGTGTGATCACCCACCGCTTCTTTGGGGCCCTGGACTGGAACACTGACCAGTCCAGGGAGCTAATTGGGAAGCTGATCAAGTCTAAATAGCCAAAAAATGGAGAGCGCACAGACCCTTTCATTCATGATCGCATTTTCGGCAGGGTTCCTGTCATTTATATCACCCTGCGTCTTACCCTTGGTCCCCTCCTACCTGGCCTATATCACTGGCCTGTCTCTGGATGAGCTCACACGGGAAGGGCAGACTCGCCAGATCAGATGGATAGCCATCAAGAATTCCACCCTGTTCATTCTTGGCTTTTCCTCCGTCTTCATCCTATTCGGGGCGTCCGCGACGGCGGCCGGGCGTCTATTACTCACTTATCAGGAGGCGATCCGCCAGGTGGGTGGGGTCCTGATTGTACTGTTCGGGCTTTATATCATGGGAATCCTCAAACTACCATTTCTGATGGCCGAAAAGAGGTTTCACTTCGATCGGAAACCGATCGGCCACTTCGGAACCTTTCTGGTCGGAATCGCCTTCGCTGCGGGTTGGACCCCCTGTGTGGGCCCCATTCTGGGTGCGATCCTACTCTATGCGAGCACTTCAGAATCTATATTCCAGGGCATCTGGCTCCTGACATTTTACTCCCTGGGGCTGGGTCTACCCCTGTTTGTGAGCTCACTAGGCTTGAATGCCTTTCTTGACCAGTCCAAACGGATACGGTCATATATGCATGGTGTTTCTCTGGTCAGCGGACTGTTCCTGATTGTGGTGGGGGCGATGATCTTTATGAACTCCTTCTCCACACTGACGGCCCTTTTAACCCAGTACGGGATCGGTTGGTATGTCGGGCAGTAAGCCTCGATCTATGAAGATGTGATCCACTTAAGTTGCCTTATCTTCAAGGGACTATCACCTCAATGCGGTATGATGTCATTGTGTCAGGGCTCGGCCCTGGTGGGGCAACCGCCGCCTATGAACTGGGGCGGGCGGGCCTGAGCGTGTTGGCCATCGACAAAAAATCATTCCCCCGGTACAAACCTTGCGGCGGGGGACTCTCTGCCCGCATCCGGGGACTCCTGACCCCGGACTTTCAATCCACGGTCGAAAGGACGATCAAGGGGATCTGTTTCTGGTATCCCGGCAAGGGGAATTTTACGCTCTATGCCCCTGAGCCGATTGCCTACATGGTCACCCGTGAGCGATTTGACCATTTCTTAGTCCTGAAGGCCAAGGCCAATGGCGTGGAATTGAGGGAGGGCGAGTCAATTTTAAAAATAGAGGAGCAGGAGAACGGTGTTGAGGTGACCACGAATGTAGGCCAGCATAAGGGAAAGATCCTGATCGGTGCAGACGGCGCACATAGTTTGACGGCGAGGGTCCTTAACCCCAATTCCTCTAGACGAAGGATCCTGGCTCTGGAAGAAGAGATCCCATTGGAAGGGGCCCAGTCCGATCCAGGGCCTCCGCTGAATGGGGATGAAGTCTTTATCGATCTTGGGTCTGCCCCAGGCGGTTATGCCTGGAGCTTTCCCAAATCGAACCGCCTGTCCGTTGGGATTGGTAGTTTCAGTGGACATCCGAAATCACTCCTGGACCGGTTCTCGATCTTCAAGGCCAGCCACTATCTGCACCAACAGTCTCCCAGAAAAAATCCAATGGGCCACCCCGTTCCGGTCTTTGACCCAAGGCCTCTGAGACTGGCCTCCCAGAGGCTCTTGCTGGTGGGGGATGCCGCTAACCTCGTGGACCCTTTTATGGGGGAGGGAATCTATTATGCGATACGAAGTAGCCAGATCGCGGCCGCTACGGTTGTGGACGCGTTTAAGGAAGGACGCATCAGCTGTAGCCTTTATCAGGAGCGGATCACCCAAGAGATGTACCCGGAGTTCAGGGCGGCCGAAAAGCTGGCTCGTCTCTGCTACACCTTCCCCCAACTGTGGTATGAGGCCATGCAACGATATCCGGAGGTGAGCCGATGGTTCTACGAAGTCTTGCAAGGATTAGAAAGTTACCCTGGTCTCCTGCGCAGGCTAAAATCCGAGGTCCGAAGGGTATTCAAAGACAGCCTTCGCGAAAAGGTCGGATCCCTCTTTAGAAAACTCTCACCTTAATCACGCCTCAAAGCGGCATCCCTTCAAGGCCCGCGATCTCTCGAGCCCGCCTTTTCGCCAAAGCAAATCGACCGGATCTAAGCAAGTCCAGTATCTCAGAGCGGACAAGCTGATGAAAAATTCTTTTGCGTCGACCCTCCTGCGGGATCCTCGCGATTAAAGCCTTCCGGATCCTTCCCAGGATCTCCACAAAATAGGAAAACTCTCGACCAAAGGATTTCTCCAGTTCCTGGCGGATCCGCCTTGCCAGTGCAGGACTATGGCCACTCGTCGAGATCGCGATGAGCAGGTCTCCGCGCCGGACGATCGCCGGAACTATGAAATTCGACCTCTCCGGGTGGTCGGCGACGTTCACCAGCTTATTGAGCTTCCTTGCCCTGTCCGCGATAAGGGGGTTAACCTCTTGATCATCCGTGGTGACGAAGATCAGAGGGGTCCCTCGCAAGTCACTGCCCCTAAAGTTGCGGGGGCACCATTGAAACCTCCCCTGTCGTAGAATTTTCCTTAACCCTGGGGTGAGCTTTGGACTGATGAGCCGGATCTGCGCGCTGCTGGCCAACAAGGTCCTGACCTTTCGTTCGGCGACCCGACCCCCTCCCACCACAACCACCCGCTTACGCCGAAGATCAAGGAGGAGGGGGTAGTAATGCGCTGCTTTGTGTTTTTTGGGGAGGGACGACCGAATTCTTCTGGTTTTACGTTTTTTGTCCATCGAGTCTGGACAATAAACGAGGGATCTCTCGGCGGTACTGGGTGTCAGGATACTTTTCGAGGAGTTCTTTTAGGCCTTGCTTTGCCTTTTCAAAATCTCCCAGTCCCTCGTAGGAAAGGGACAGATAGTAGAGGGCCTGACTCGCCACCTCCAATTCTGGATATCCCTGTACGATTCCGAGAAACCGCGTGATGGCCGCGGGATAGGCGGATTTCTTGTAATAAAAATGGCCGATGTAAAATTCGTGTTCTGCCAGTCGCTCCCGGCAAAAGCGGATCTTTTCTTGAGCGGCCTCTTGATAGGGGTTCTGGGGATAGAGATCCAGTAATTTCTGGAAGGCCGTCAGGGCCTTGAGCACAGGCTCGATGTCCCGATCCACGGACTGGATCTGGCGGAAATAACAAAGCCCGAGTTTATACTGTGCGTACGAGGCCCAGCGATGCAAAGGGTGGAGGTTTAAAAAATATTCATACTCTGCGGCAGCCTCCACAAAATTTTTTTCTTTATAGAATGTCTCGGCCTTTTGGAGGAGGCTTAAGGGATCGTAGGTTTTTGCCAGTTCATCCGTGGGGGCGTGGCTTAACGTCTCCTTAAGATCGGCCATGATTCCGGCATCAATCTCGGCATCCACCTGGTCTTGAAACAAGGCGCATCCCCCTGCGAGGACCAGAAAAAATCCAAAGAAGATACTGAATAAGCAACGATCTCCGGTGGGCAAGCGAGTAATCATTACTTCACGCTATCAAATTTTGCCCAAAAGTTCAATACGAAAATACCCTCCAATTCCTTTGACTTGAAGTTAGAATGTAATTATAATCTCACCCACATGGCCAAGACATTAAGAAGATCCAGGATTATCGGGACAGGCTCATACCTCCCCAAAAAGGTGGTCACCAATGAGGAGATCTGCCAACTTACCGGAATGGCCCCGGCAGGGATCTTGCGTAGGACGGGGATTAAGGAACGACACTGGGTA
>DATECO010000190.1:0-7476 GCA_035286865.1 Nitrospiria bacterium
GGGATCAAAAAGGACAAGATGCATAAGCAGAAACCCCTGATTGGGATCACCATGGGTGATCCTTCCGGGATCGGTCCGGAGATCGTGGTCAAGGCCCTGGCCCACACAGGTATCTGGAAGTTCTGCCGACCCTGGGTCATCGGGGATAAGACCGTCCTCAGGACGACCGTTCGAACTTTGGGATCACCGCTAACCGTCATGGAATACCCGAATCTCCGAAGCGGCCCTTACTCTCCAAAGACCCTCCACCTCCTCCAGGTTAAAGCTCCACCCCGTAAGCTGGTGATTGAGACACTGAAGACCGCGGCCTCACTTGCGATCGCCGGGAAGATCCAGGCCGTCGTAACGGCACCCATTCATAAAAGCAGCTTGGACGATGCAGGGATGCGTTATCCCGGTCACACCGAATTTTTTGCCGCCCAGGCCGGCGTGAAGGATGTTGGCGTGATGATGGTGGGAGGCCCGCTCAAAGTGATGCTGGTCACGACCCATATCGGCATCCGAGACCTGCCCTCTGTGATCACTCAGGAACGAGTTCTCGTCGCCATCCGGTTGACGAAAGCTGCAATGCAGAACTACTTTGGGGTCAAAGCGCCCCGAATTGCCGTCACTGCCTTCAATCCCCATGGAGGGGAGGGAGGTCTGTTTGGCAATGAGGAGATGAAGGTGATAGGACCGGCCGTTGAACAGGCCCTAAGTGAAGGCATTATGGCCAGTCCCCCCCTGCCTGCCGACACCGCCTTTCTAAAGGCAATCCGCAGGGAATATGACGCGGTGGTGGCCATGTATCATGATCAGGCATTAATCCCAATAAAACTGCTGGCCTTCGGAAAGGCCGTGAATCTCACCGTGGGCCTCCCATTTATTCGCACCTCGGTAGACCATGGAACGGCGGATGATATCGCGGGGAGAGGTCTGGCCGATCCCGGCAGCCTCATCGCCGCCATCAAGTTGGCCGCTCGGTTGGCCCGTAAGAGGTCAAAGTCTTAATATCGAGATGAGACCCGAAATCCCGAGGCCCAGAAAATCCCTGGGCCAAAATTTTTTAATTGATCGAAACTATATCCGAAAGATCGTCAGTATTGCGGAGATCCTGCCCGCCGAGACCGTCCTTGAGATCGGCCCGGGCCACGGATTGCTCACCCGGGAACTGGCTCAAAGGGCACGCCATGTGATTGCGATAGAATTGGATAGGGATCTCTGCGAGATTCTCAGAAAAACCCTCTCTGACCTCCAAAACCTCAGACTGATCCAGGCGGATGCCATGACCTTTGATTATCAGCAACTGGACGGGCCCCTGAAGGTTGTGGCCAATCTTCCTTATTATATAGCGACCCCGTTGATCTTTCGGCTACTGGAAATACGCCAGAGGCTGACCTCCATGGTCCTGATGCTCCAGAAGGAGGTTGCCCGAAGGATTGTGGTTGGGCCTGGGAGTAAGGATTATGGGGTATTATCCGTCGCTCTCCAGTATTACACGGAACCCCGGCTGATGCTGACCGTTCCCAGGACCTGTTTTTTCCCTCGACCCAAGGTAGACTCTGCGATCATCCGCCTCAAAGTGATGCAAAAACCCCGCTGGTCGGTTAAGAATGAGGACTGGTTCTTTCGGGTCGTGCGGGCGGGGTTTTCCCATCGGCGCAAATTTTTGAGCAATGCCCTAAGGGACGCCGGCTACTCGTCCGAACTCGTCCGTCAGGCCTTTCGCCAGGCCGGCATGGACTCAAAGCGCAGGGCTGAGACCTTGAGCCCACTTGAATTCTGTGCCTTAGCCGATCATTTATATGTGGGGTCCCGTGCGGATGAAGGCTGAGGCAGGTCCTCCGATGCCCCCACGCCCCGCGCTCGGTCTGGCCAAGCCACAGGCCGAGCGATCATTTATTTGAACTTCATCACAATTTATGCTAGCATGATTGTTTTATGGACGATGGCTCCTTTATCCCACAAAGATAGATTTGCAGAGGTGGTGGGTCTCCTGCTCATCGCAGGGGGTCTCCTGCTCTTAGCCAGCCTTGTTTCCTACGACCCTCTTGATCCCTCCTTTTCCACATCCTCCTCCGCCTCAGGTGGAAACCTTCAGGTCAGGAACCTGACGGGTCGGGTCGGGGCCTACCTGTCAGATGCCCTATTTGTTCTATTCGGGACAGGGGCCTATCTGATCCCCGTCTTTATCCTGTTCAGGGGGTGGAGGCAATTCAAAAAAGGCATCTCCGCATCAGCCGGATTGACAGGTCGGGGCTGGGGGATGGGTGGAGGCGTCCTTTTGCTGATCTCTTTTTCCGCCTTCTGTGAACTCTATCTGGACTACCTCCCCCTGCTGATGCAGGATCCGATTGGAATGGGAAATGCAGGGGGCTGGGTAGGAAAGTCCTTGTCTGACACCCTATTAAGATATTTTGCCCCACTGGGCACACATATTGTGGTTTTGACCACGCTGCTTCTTTCGTTCCTCATCGTCACTGCGATTTCCTTAAAGGCCCTCTTCTCAAAATTAGGGCAGGCGGTCTTGGGAATTCTGGCACAGGCGAGCGTATCGGTCAGGATTTTCAGAGGGAGAATACGCCGGCGTCATGCAGCTCCACGCCAGTCGATACAAACACAAAATCCTCCCAAAATCATAGAGCCCCCGATCACCCCTGTTCAGTTCAAACAGGAGAAACTCAACTTCCCACCACCGGGTCAGAGCTACCAGATCCCCCCCCTTTCACTTCTGGAGGATCGCCCGACCGCCGGGAAACGGCTATCTAAGGAAGAACTGCTCATGAATTCCAAGCTCCTTGAGAAACGCTTTCTAGACTTCGGGGTGGAGGGTAAGGTCACCGCGGTGCATCCAGGACCTGTGGTCACACTGTTTGAGTACCAGCCCGCACCCGGGGTAAAGGTCCAGAGAATCGCCAACCTGGCGGATGACCTGGCCCTTGCCATGAAGGCCATGAGCGTGCGCATCGTGACTCCGCTGCCAGGCAAATCCACGGTGGGGATTGAAATCCCCAACGCGGTGCGTGAGGACGTCTCACTTAAGGAAATCCTCGCCTCTGAAGAGTTCCACGAGGCCTCTTCCCCTTCTGCCGAACCTCCCATGGCCGGGGGTGCATGGCGGTCAGGCAAACTCATACTGGCCTTGGGGAAGGACATCTTCGGCAAACCGGTTGTGGTGGACCTTGTCAGCATGCCCCATGTGCTGGTGGCAGGCGCCACCGGTTCGGGAAAGAGCGTGGCCTTAAACACCATGCTGCTGAGCCTTCTTTTTTCGGCCACGCCCCAGGAGGTGAAGCTGCTCTTAATCGACCCAAAAAGGTTGGAGCTGTCCATGTATGAGAACCTCCCACACCTAATCGCCCCCGTGATCTACAAACCCAAGGAGGCCGCCCAGGTCCTCCACAGGATTGTGGAGGAGATGCAGACCCGGTACCGTATACTCGCCGAGCAGGGTGTGAGAAACATTGAGGGATACAACCAGAAATTCTCCGCCTCAGGCGGATCAGGTGGAACAGATCACCCTCAACTCCCTTACATCGTAGTAATCATCGATGAGCTGGCAGATCTCATGCTGATCTCCGCCCGTGAGGTGGAGGACGGGCTCATGAGGCTTGCCCAGATGGCCCGTGCGGCGGGGATCCATCTCATTGTGGCCACCCAGCGCCCCTCGGTGGATGTGCTGACCGGCATCATCAAGGCCAATTTCTCGGCAAGGATCTCCTTTCAGGTCTCTTCCAAAACCGATTCCAGGACGATCCTAGACACGAACGGGGCGGAACAACTCCTCGGGAAAGGGGATATGCTCTTTCTGGCACCCGGGACCGGGAGGCTCGTGAGAGTTCACGGGGCTTATATCTCGGAGGGCGAGATCCAAAGAGTGTCGGAATATATCAGGGGCCAGGGGCAACCGGATTATAAAATCCAAGTACCCCAGGAACCCGCCTCCGCAGAAGCAGCCACTGCCCTGGACGCGCGGGATGACCTTTATGAGCAGGCCGTCCAACTCGTGGTGAACACGGGCCAGGCCTCTGCCTCTTTTATTCAGCGGCGCATGAGGGTCGGCTATCCCAGGGCCGCCCGTATGATCGAGATGATGGAAGAGGATGGTCTCATTGGCCCCGCTGCTGGAGGTAAGGCCAGAGAGGTCCTGACCAAACAGACGATGACCCGGAAGGGGTATGAGAAACCGAACACGGAATAGACACTCGCAACCCATGCTGTCAGGGTTATGGATCACTGCGCTCCTGTGCGGACTATTCCTCACCGGAGGACTCATCGAATATCCGGCCCAGGCTATAGGGAAGCTTGAAGAGGTCATTACCAGACTTCAGACCCGGTATGAAGGCATCGAGGATCTGCAGGCAGACTTTACCCAGGTCACACAGTTTAAGGGTTTTACCCAAACCCTGACCTCAAGGGGCAGGTTTTTTTTGAAGAAGGGGAAGCTGCGCTGGGACTATCTAGAACCCTCCCAGCAGCAGATCTTTGTAGAGGGAGATAACGTGCTCTTCTATGTCCCGGAACACCAACAGGTGATTAAGACCCGCCTCGGTGTGGAGCTGGACTCTCAGGTCCCTGTCCGTCTACTGGCCGGCAGCGGGCATCTGGACCGGGATTTTAACATCCGGTGGAGGGATGAAGCAAAGCAGCAGGGCCCCGGTGGTGCCTACCTCCTGACCTTAATCTCCAAGACTCCCACTCCAGATTTTGCCGAGATCCAGATCGAGGTAGCCCCGAAGGACTTTCTGATCCGCAAGATCTCCCTTCAAGAACCTGGGGAAAATGGCTCAACCTTTGAGTTCTCCCAGATTAAGATCAACCACGGTCTGAAAGACCGCCTCTTTACATTTGCCATCCCGGAAGGGGTTGTGGTGGTGGAACAACCATGACAGAGATCATCGAGGTGGAGCACTTCCAAAAGGTTTTTAAGACCAGGACTGGATTCTACACTGCAGTCAGGGATGTCTCTTTCTCCGTGAGAAAGGGTGAGCTGTTCGGTTTTCTTGGCCCCAATGGCGCCGGCAAGACCACCACGATCAGCATCCTCTGCACGCTCCTTCGGCCTACCCAGGGAAGGGCCACCCTCAACGGCTTTGATATTCTGAAAAATCCTCACGCCGTGAGGCAATCCATCGGCCTGGTGTTCCAGGAGCCTAGTCTGGATGAGCGGCTCACCGCCAGGGAAAATCTAGAGTTCCATGCCTTACTGTACAACATCCCAAGGGCCTTGAGGCGGGAGAGGATCCAAAAGATGCTCGCCATGATGGAGTTGGAGATGCGCCAACATGAGCTCGTCCGCCATTTCTCGGGTGGGATGAAGCGCAGGCTGGAAATCGCCCGGGGCCTCCTCCACCACCCCAAAGTCCTTTTTCTGGACGAGCCCACCCTGGGCCTGGATCCCCAGACCCGAAGTTATATCTGGAACTACATCCAGGAACTCAAGCGCGAAGAGGAAATTACCCTCTTTCTCACCACTCATCATATGGATGAGGCCGAGAATTGTGACCGGATTGCTGTGATCGATCATGGGCAGATCATCGCCCTGGACACCCCGGATGGCCTAAAGAAGAGAATTGGAGGAGATGTCATCTATCTGACCACCCTGGACCCCAAGGCCGCGAAGGATGAGATTACCCATCGCTACCGCGTGCAGGTCCATGAGGATCCACCGGGAATCTATTTTGAAATGGCCAATGGGGCAGAATTCATCCCTGGCTTTATCCGGGAGGCAGGCTTTAAGATCACCTCGATTAGCGTTCGGAGGCCCACGCTGGAAGATGTTTTCCTCAAGCTCACGGGACGCAATCTGAGGGAGGAACTGTCTGATTCCCTCAATCTGATGAAGATCCATGCAAGGAAAAAAATTCGATGACAGTCCTGGTTGAAATGGGGAGTCCCCTTCAGCGCAACCTCGTCGGGATCTACACGATCTGGCTCCGGGAGGTGAGGAAGTTCTGGCGGGATAAGTCCCGGATCATCGGGGCCACGGTCCAACCTGCCCTCTTTCTCCTCCTCCTAGGCACCGGGATTGGTCGTGGCATTCCCCAGGCCTTCCAGGTTGATCACGGCCAGCAAGAGTTCTTGCCTGGCGTGAAGGACTATCTGACCTTCATCTACCCCGGGATCATCGCCATGACGATTCTCTTCACAGCCGTCTTCTCAGCGATCTCCATCATCTGGGACCGGGAGATCGGTTTCCTGAAAGAGGTGATGGTGGCACCCATCTCTCGCTGGGCGGTGGCCATTGGAAAGACTCTCGGGGGAAGCACCGTGGCCATGCTGCAGGGATGTCTCATGCTGGTCTTCGCCCCCATCATCGGGGTGAAACTTACGGTGTTCACGATCCTGACCCTGCTTCCCCTGCTGCTGTACATCTCTTTCTCCCTCACCGCGATGGGGATCGCGGCTGCCGCCAGGATGCGGTCCATGCAGGGCTTCACCGTGATCATGAACTTTTTGACGCTGCCCATGTTCTTTCTGAGCGGGGCCATGTTCCCAGTCGGGGGCCTTCCCCCGTGGATGGACATCCTGGTCAGGATCAATCCACTCACCTACGGGGTGGACATCCTCAGGGCCGTGGTGATCGGCTATAATGATTACCCACTGGCTTTTGACCTGTATGTCATCGGGTTTTTCGGTCTTCTGATGCTGGGCCTGGCCGTGCTGGCCTTCAGCGAGCGGGAATGATTGCGCTGGATGTATAAAATGGAGGAAAAGTGATGGCTGCTATGAACTCCTTCGATATCGTCTCCGAGATTGACCTCCAGGAGGTCAAGAATGCAGTGGATCAGGCGATGAAGGAAATCCGACAACGTTTTGATTTTAAGGGCAGTAAAAGCGAAATCACGCTGGATGAAAAGGAAAAACAGATCGTTCTGGTGTCGGATGACGAATATAAACTCAGGAGTGTCGCAGACATCGTTCAAACCAGACTGGTCAAGCGAGGGGTTTCGCTAAAGGCCTTGACCTACGAGAAAACCGAGGAGGCCCTAGGAGGTAGCATCCGCCAGAAGATCCAGCTCCAACAGGGGATTCCAGCCGAAAAGGCCAAGGAGATTGGCAAAGCCCTGAGGGATGCGAAGTTCAAGGTCCAGACCCAGATCCAGGGGGACCAGATCCGGGTGATCGGAAAGAGCCGGGACGAACTACAGGCTGTGATCACCCTCCTTAAAGAGAAAGACTTTGGCATCGCCATGCAGTTTACCAACTACCGGTAGTTGGAACAATTAGTTCCAGGCACCACTAAACCTGCTGAATCTCCTTAGAAAAACATCTTATTCTACTAACTCCCAATCCACGATCCCCCTCCGTATTCCTCTCGCCAAGGGGAGAGGGTTGGTTGAGGGCTGTCTTCAGCATGCCGACCTGGGCCACAAGCCCACGGCCCACCCGAAAGGGCAGGGTGTCTCTCAGGAATTCCCGATAGAGGCAATCCTAAGTTGTGAGTCCCTACAGATCCTGCTATAATGGGCTTATTTCCATCAGAAACGCCTTTTG
>DATECO010000191.1:0-3033 GCA_035286865.1 Nitrospiria bacterium
ATACTCAGCCAGGATAGTGATAACTTGTGGAATCCTTGCCTCATAGTCCTTGATATTCTGGGCCTGGCTCAAGACTTCGATCATGCGGGTTTGTGCAGCATTTACAAACGGAGGGGTATCGGAGCGCCTCACCTCCAGGCCCCGGATTTTCACGGCCCCGGAGTGGAAAACACCCAAGAAGCGATTCGGCACGGAAAGGGTTGGCTTGGTCTTCGAAGGAAGAAATCCAATCCAGCGGTAGATCCCTTCCAGGCTGATGGAAAGGCCTGTCCCCTGAGAGATGGCATGCGCAAGCCTTTGGTAGTCCTGCTCCGTGGCACCTACCTTTTTCACCCAAACAGAGTCTACAATGGCATGGATGAGCTGATAGCCCTGGCCCTCCGCAATCTCCTTGGCTTGAAGGAGCTTTTCCCGGCTGTAGGCCGTCACACACTCATGGGCCTCTATGCGGCCAAAACGGGCATTCTTATAGCCAAGGTAGCCGAAGCTTACGACTAAGAGCCACTTCAAGGCGGTCTGGCGCCGCTCATAGCAATCCCGCTGAGCGGGATCCGTCGTGGATTTAAGCCGTTTTTTGTAACAGGCTCGCTTGGAGAGAAGGGGCTCTAAAGTTTTTGGCACCAGACCCCGTCGCTGGGTGCAGACCGTATAGCCTGTTTCCGGGACCCTATTTTCTGGGCAACAGGCACAGCCCACGGTTTCGGGTGAAATATTGAACTTGGCCATGATGGCAGGATACATCGAGGCGAAATCAAGCTCTGCAATATCTTCATAAAAACCGACCGGTGGGAGAAAGACGAGACCCCCTTTATCAATCGTGAGCAGTTCGTATGCTGACTTAAATTCCTCTGGCTCTCGCTTTCGCCAGGGAATCAGGATGCCTTCGCGGTAGGCTATCTCAAGCTGCATGGAGGTAATGCCTGTACCAGTAGAGGTCCTCGCCATGTACTGAACAGGCAGTTTGGTGACTCTCGCCTGTTCAAAAAGGCCGTCCAGACCTGCCTCATTGAGAATAAAGGAGTTCTGTCGGTCAATGTGCCAACGGCCAAAAAGGGTTTGGGCCCCTGCGGCATAGACGATACGGCCATAGGAGGCATAGGAGCGCGGCTTTCGTCCGGCAATTTCCATCCTGGAATCGCGATTGAAGCCCAGAGGGATGTTCCCTTTCTGTGCGATTCTCCTCAGTTGGGGGAAGATAAACGAATCTCCCCAATCGGTGAAGATGAGGTCAGGGTCTTGCCTGTGAAGGTGGTTATTGAGAAGTGTGATCAGCTCCGCGGGGTCATCCCCCTCAAGTACATGGCACTCTTGCTCATCATGAATCTCCAGCTTTCCTCGCCAGCCGTGGTTAGGATTGATCAGCTCCCCTTCCAGCTTAAGGGCCAGAAAACGAAAAGGAGGAAGGGAATAGTCAAGGTCCCAGGCCGAATCCAGTGCTTGAATGGATAGAACCCTCCCCGCTTCGGTGTAAGTGATCGAGCAAAAGGCGAGGGGAAAGACATTTCGTTCATAGAAATAGAGTTGCGGAAGGCTGATGTCACAGTTGTAAAGGTTGAGCCTTTCACTGAGACGGGTGACCTGTTTTACCACACCGAAAAACTGGGTCGGGTCCTGCAAAGTCACCTGCACTACCGGGATGGACTCTCCACTGAAGAACTCTATGCGTTCAACCTGTTTTACTGTTATGGACGTGGCTTCCCGAGAAAGGAGAAGGAAGACTTTTCTCAGTTCATTGGAGGGGCCATCGAAATAGAAAGTGGGGTGAAAAGAATCAATCAACTTTAGTCGCTCACCTTCTTCCGTGATCACCCAGAGGACCATTCCTTCGGAAGAAGGATAGACATCGAAAAGCCATCCCCTTTGCTCATGTCTTGAGCCTCGCTTCAATTTCATAAAGCCTCTTCTCTAACGCAAGGCGGGCCTTTCGTTCCTCCAACAACATCGAAAGGAGCATCGCCGAAAAGGGGTCGGTGGGGGCGAGGTAGGCCCCTGCCTGGGCATGGTAGCGGGCATGGGCAAAAAGCCCCTCCAGGATCTCCTGATCTTCCTTGCGCAGGGCCCGCTTGAACTTTCCCCATTCCTCCAGGGCCTGGTTGACCTGCATCGTGAAGGTGGCAAGGGTTCTGCCCATTTAAATCACCTCAGTGAACCTCGATTTTTTGAGAGCTGCACCGAAGGGAAGATCCATGGTTTTCTCTTATTTGCCTTTGTCTCATCCCGCAGGGTGAGCACTCCTTCTGCTTCTGACAGTGTAAAGATTCGATCCGCTGCCTTGGCCACTAAAGGGACTAAGCCCTTCCTCTTCACCACCGGCACGGGTGGATCAGGTGCAAGGACGATCACCCGATGGCCTTGGTCAGCCAGGAAGCGGAGCCTTTCCATCACCCTGCCGAGAATGCGAACCGCCTCCCACAGAGGGACTTCTTCATCTGAAAAGGTATCCAATAGCCCGGAGATGAGACACAACCGGCTGTTATATTTTTTCAGTGCCCCCTCTAGGCGTTCGCTGATGACCGCCTCCAACAGATGCACCGTGAAGGCCCTGGAGATCTGAATCCTCTCTAAAAGCCTGCGGGCATCTTTTTTGAGCCTCCGGCCGAGCCGTGTGATCAGCGGAAGATCAAAGAAATTCGCTCCGTCCACAAAGATCACGGATTCTTCCTGAACCAGTCGCCAGGCCATCAGATAATGGCCTAGAGGAAACAGGCCGCGATGCCCGCGAAACAGAATGAGCCTGCCCCGGTCTTGACCCACCTCTTCCAGGGCAGCAGGAATCAGGATGTTGGGCCAGGACAGGTCTGTGTCTTGAATTTCGAAAAGGGAAGGCTGAGATGGATGGTCCATGGTGAAAACTCCCTTAGCACCGGCTGAACCCGCAGACTGGACAGGTCACGCATCCCTCCTGTCGCCACATGGTCTGGCCGCATTCCGGGCATTTGTTGGTAACCATCGTTGTATCCGCTGATCCCTGTCTCATCCTGGGGTACGCGGCTTGCCACATGGCTGTGTCAATGATGTGTCGGCACTGCCCAA
>DATECO010000192.1:0-22521 GCA_035286865.1 Nitrospiria bacterium
TGGGTCTGTGAAATATGTGGCAAAGGGCGGAAAACCGGTCATCACGTCAGTCATGCCAACAACAAGACCAAGAGGGTTTTTTACCCAAACCTGAAGGTGGTCCGGACAGTCTCCAATGGGGCCACACGGAGGGTCTTGGCATGCACCCGTTGCATACGATCTGAGCGCGTGATGAAGGTGATTTGATTCCTCGCCTAGTCGAGATATCAAATAAGTTAAAAGAAATAGGCTAGTCCCACCGTGAGGGTATAGTCTGGGCTTCCTTCCGTAAGACCCGCACTGAAGGCCCCATCGATTTCGAGGTTGGGGACCCATTCATAGACCGCCCCGTAGAGAAATGCCAGTGGGTCCTGACCAGGTTTGTTCGCCTCTCCCATCAATTCCGTGACCAAGGCAAGACCACGCAGAGGGGTATTATACTCAAACGCAAGGTCATACAAAAAAACATCGTCAAGGGTCTCACCAGGGGGATTACCCACAAAAGTGTAACCCAGGTTCAGATGGACGTTGACAGGAGTAAAGGACTTGCTGGCTATTCCCACCAACCCGACATCTACCTCCCCCGTGCAGGTTGAATCCAATTTACTGATGGCCCCTTTACCCTTATCGCAGGTTGGAAATTTGATCACGAGCTGTCCTGAGAGAGAAAGGGGATTGGCCTCCCGCCCTTTCAAAAACCTGACCTTTGACTTGAGCCTCAAGTCACCAAGCCCCGCCTGGCTGTCGCCAACCTGCTTTGCAAAGACGGTCGGGACTTCCACCTCAAAATCCATGTTATTGATCAATCCGTGGGTCATCTCGATCAGAACAGTCTGACGATGATCGGAATCCGAAAACCTGGCATATTCGTATCCCATCTCCAACCTTGAGGTCCCCCTTTCAATCGGTTCGGATTTTTCGGTGGCAAGAAAGGGTCTTGAGGCATAGACTGAAGAGGGCCAGAGGGATAAAAGACATAAGAAAATCAGGGTGATTGGTCGTGGGGTTGCCATAAGCGCAGTCATTCTACTTGTCCGTCTGTTTCATTGTCAAGTGAAATGATCGGGATTTGAACAATGGCGATGAGAGACGCAAAATTGTACGTCAAGCCAAAGCGATGAAGGTTAGTGGGAAACCTACTCTTTTCTTAAAGAATTTTTTATGGAGTCGATTTATTTCAGGACTGAAGTTGTACAAATTTGTGCAATCCTAATTGCTTCTTATTGATAGCTAACATGACTCGCCCAATCAACCAGGGACAATAAAGATCCCTGGGGAGTTATGATCCAGAGAAAATAGAATGACTGGTACGGGCCTTGCATTGTTCACGGCCCGTGAGCTACACAATTTTTATCACCATGCCACCACAGCTCTTTAATGGCTTCCCTTCGGAGAGGAGATTCTATGTCGGACAAGGCAAATATTCTCATCGTAGATGATGAATTGGGTCCTCGAGAATCACTGAAAATGGTTCTCAAGCCCTTTTATACAGTCTATACAGCAGAAAATGGAGAAAAGGCCCTGGATGTCCTTAAAAAGCACCCTATAGATCTTGTGACCCTTGACCTTAAAATGCCTGGGCTGAGTGGTACAGAAACATTAAGAGAGCTCAAAAAAATCAAGCAGGATCTTGAAGTAATCATAATCACCGGGTTCGGGAGCCTTAAGACAGCGATGGAGGGCATCCGTTACGGAGCGGCCGATTATATACTCAAGCCATTTGATATCGCCGAGTTGGTTTCTATCGTCAACCGGACCCTTGAAAGAAAAAAACTCAATGATCGAATAAGAGGGTTCATCAAGGAACTGGGAAGGTTGATCAATGTCCAGCCAGACCTTGTGAACCTCAAAATGAGACTCGGCGAACAGGTGGATTTACCGGATAAGATCAAGGAAATCCTCCAGCACTCGCTCTTTGATGAAAGCCTACAGCCAGAACAGCGTCCCTTGGTCTTTGCCAAGAGCCTAGCAGAAATCATGGAGGGTCATGGTTCTCACCCCAATCGCCATTCTAACCGAGTTGCCTATTACTGTAACCTGATCGGACAAGAGCTGAAACTCAGTCCTCAGCAGTTAGCGGATTTAGGTTTAGGGGCCTATTTGCATGACATCGGCTCACTGGGACTTGACCAAAAACCTTTTCATAAGGAAGGGCATTCCGTTCAGAACGGGGGAGAGACGCTTAGAGGGCATGCCGAAATTGGTTCAGAGCTGATCGCCCCACTGGGTTTTTCCCCCCAGGTGATCCAGATCATCCGGAATCACCACGAGCATTACGATGGATCCGGCTCTCCGGATGGCCTCAAGGGAGAAGAAATTCCTCTCCTGGCAAGGATTGTAGCAGTGGCCGAAGCGTTTGACGAGATGCTCACCCATAGTGCGGGACATGAAGCCCTGTCTTTAGGAAAAACGGTGGCGGAGTTTAAGCAGGGCTCAGGGATCAGGTTTGATCCAAAATTGGTTAACACTTTTCTCCGAATCATCGATGGAAAAAAGGAGAGCTTGCTTCCAGAATTTATCGGTTCAAAAGCAGAGATATAAGGGAAAGGGTCTTCTTATGCAAGAACTTGCCTTGGTTCTATCCACACTTTTAGTACTGTTTTACATCGCGATCGACCGCTGGCTGGTCACGCCCCGATATTTTGTACCGCTCTATATTGCGGTTTCAATCCTGATCATTGGTTTGACATTTTAACAGGATAAACTTTTCTCCTCTCTGCAAGCCTGTGGCGCAGCTTGGATGACCCCATTCCGTTGAGACATATTCCTATTCGCCTGCTTGCCCTTGCAGTGGTGCTTTAGGAATCAGACCGATTCAGCATCTCCCTGGCGTGCTTAAGGGTGATCGGTGTAACTTCTCTGCCGCCGAGCATCCGAGCAATCTCCCGGATCCTTTCTGTCCGGTTGAGATGCCTGACCCGGGTCACCGTCCTGCCTCCCTCTAAGATCTTCTCCACACGGTAATGCCCATCAGCAAGCATCGCGATCTGTGGAAGATGGGTGATACAGAACACCTGATGTTTTTTGGCAATTGACTTTAACCTCCTCCCCACCGCCTCGGCCACAGCACCGCCAATTCCTGCATCCACCTCATCGAAGATCAAGATTGGGATCTGGTCCACCTCGGCCAGGACTGTCTTAATAGCCAACATGATTCTGGAAAGTTCACCTCCTGAGGCAACTTTGCTTAGAGGTCTGGGCTCTTCAGCCGGCTGTGGTGAGATTAGGAAATCGATCTTGTCGGCACCTCGCTCATCCAAATTATCCGCTTGAGGAGGGTTGATGTGATCCATATGGACGAGGAACTCGGTTTGCTGCATCCCGAGATGCTGGAGTTCTTTCTCCAATTCCACCTTAAACCGTTTGGCCGCTTGGATACGCAGACCGGTGAGTCGGGTAGCCAGTTCGCAGACCTTTTCGACCTTCTCAAGATAAGCCCTCTGTAAACCCATGCTTCTCTCTTCCTGGTGCTCTAGCGAGGAGAATTCGCCAGTCAATTTCGAGAGGTGGCTTAAAATTTCTTCCGTGGTCGAACCGTACTTCTGCTTTAATTTTCCGATTAGATATAGACGTTCCTCAATCCCCTGTAAACGATCCGGATCATGCTCGAGCCCTTTCTTATAATTTCTCAATTGCTCAGCTACTTCCTTAAACTGGGTAAGCGCCGTATCCCAAACTGTCAACGTCTCTGCAAATCGGGGATCAATGATCTGGATTTCTCTCAGATGGGTGCCTGCCTTAAGCAGGTTTCCTAGGACGGATTCCTCCGACTCATAGAGGATTTGGTAGGAAGTCTCGGCGTGTTGGGATAGCTTCTGGGAATGGGCCAGGAGCTCACGCTCTCTTTCCAATACCAAATCCTCGCCGGGCTGGAGATGGGCCGACTCAATCTCCTTAATCTGATACCTTAGGTATTCTTCCCGCTGGCCCTTTTCCTGTAGGAGCTTTTTTAAGGACTCGAGTTCCGCCTTCAAGGCTCTCTGCTGCTGATAGGAGATCGAATACTCTGCACGCAAGGGCAGCAATTGTCCGTAGGCATCCAGCAGGTCTATTTGATGGTCGGGGTATAGGATGGATTGATGGTCGTGCTGGCCATGGATGTCCACCAATCCACGGCCAATTTCTTGAAGAGCGGCAAGGGTCACCAGGTGACCATTAACGAGGATACGACCCTTTCCTGAGCGAGAGATGACACGTCTTAGGATTAATTCTTCTTCATTCGCCTGGAGGAGACCCTGTGCTAGGAGGGGGTCACGAAGTGCCTCCCCCTGAGGGAGATGGATAGCCACTTCCACCACGGCCTGGTCCGATCCAGTTCGGATCTGGTCCAGATCGGCTCGAGCCCCCAACAGAAGTTCGAGGGCATCCACAAGGATCGACTTTCCAGCTCCCGTTTCACCGGTAAGGATATTCAGACCCGCTGCGAAGCAAAGGTCCAGATGATCAATTATCGCGAAATTCTCAATTCGAAGCTCCTGCAGCATAGCCTCTACTCAGCTAATGACCTGCGATCCCAGACTTATCTATCCCCTCCTGTCCTCTAGCTTTTGGCCATGGTGCCCGCGCCCCTGATCCTCATTTGGCTAACAGTGCCTCGATCTTTTCCTTGAACTGCTTTTTGGACGCTGCACCTACAATCCGATCAATAACCTGACCGCCTTTAAAGAACATAAGTGTGGGGATCCCCATGACCTGATATTTACTGGAAATATCAGGGTTTTCATCGGTGTTGAGCTTGGCCACCTTCACACGGCCGTGATATTCAGCGGCGAGTTCTTCAACCACCGGGGCAATCATCTGGCAGGGACCGCACCAGGCTGCCCAAAAATCAACCATCGTAAGATTATTCGCTTTCAAAACCTCGCTTTCCCAACTCGTGCTATCCACCTTAATTGTTTGTCCCATCGATTGAACCCCCTATCCTTCCTGAACTTTATATTATCCAGTAAAACCGTTGGCATCTTATACTAGACCTATAATTCCTGTCAATGAGCAAAAAGCCCCTCCCCGGAGTGGCATGCTGCGTGTATCGCGGTTCGTGACCCATGACTGCATTCGGAGCACACTTCGCGAAACACGCATCACGCTCCAGGGAGGGGCTTGGATAACTGATAGGCTCTATTACGTTTTCAGCGGCCTGTTTCTTAGTACATGTCTCCCATGCCGCCCCCCGGTGGCATCCCCATAGGCTTCTGCTCTTTTTCAGGGATATCGGCCACCATGACCTCCATGGTCAGCATCAAACCCGCCACACTGGCCGCGTTCTGTAGGGCGCAACGTGTCACCTTGGTGGGATCTATAATCCCTGCTTCCAGCATGTCCACATACGTTTCGCTCACCGCGTCAAAACCAAAGCTGGTCTTTTCCTTGCGGACCCTCTCCAGCACCACCGAGCCTTCCACTCCGGCATTCTCGGAGATCTGGCGGATCGGCTCTTCCAGGGCCCGTTTGACCAGGTTGACACCGAGCTGCTGGTCCTCATTTAGCTTGAGCTTCTCCAGGGCAGGAATGCACCTCAGAAGGGCAACTCCACCTCCCGGAACGATCCCCTCTTCAACAGCGGCCTTGGTCGCATGGAGGGCATCTTCCACACGGGCCTTCTTCTCCTTCATCTCCGTTTCGGTGGCCGCACCCACATTGATTACTGCGACCCCACCTACGATCTTGGCCAGACGCTCCTGTAACTTTTCACGATCATAGTCCGAAGTGGTCTCCTCGATCTGGGCCTTAATCTGCTTAACCCGCCCCTGGATCTTTGCAGTTTCCCCTGCGCCTTCCACGACTGTGGTGTTGTCCCGATCAATCGTGACCCGCTTGGCCCGACCGAGATCGGCAATCTTCACGTTCTCCAGCTTGAGGCCCAGGTCCTCCGAGATCACCTGGCCGCCAACCAAGATGGCCAAATCCTCCAGCATCGCCTTTCTCCGATCACCAAAACCAGGGGCCTTCACGGCTGCACAAGTCAAGGTCCCGCGCAGCTTATTGACCACCAGTGTGGCCAGGGCCTCCCCTTCCACTTCCTCGGCAACAATCATGAGGGGTTTACCCATTCTCGCAATCTGTTCAAGGATGGGGAGGAGATCCTTCATGGTGCTGATTTTCTTCTCGTGGATCAGGAGGTATGCATCTTCCAGGACGCACTCCATACGCTCTGCGTCTGTCACAAAATAAGGGGAGAGATAGCCCCGGTCAAACTGCATCCCTTCCACCACGTCGAGAGAAGTGGTCATACTCTTGGCCTCTTCAACCGTAATCACCCCATCCTTGCCCACCTTTTCCATCGCCTCCGCAATAAGATCACCAATCGTTTTATCATTATTTGCGGAGATGGTCCCGATCTGGGCGATCTCCTTCTTGGTCTGGCAAGGCTTGCTGATCTTCTTTAACTCATCCACCACAACCTCTACCACCCGGTCAATGCCCCTCTTGATCTCCATCGCATTGGCACCTGCCGAGACATGCTTAATCCCATGACGAAAGATGGACTGGGCCAATACCGTCGCCGTGGTCGTACCATCTCCCGCCACATCACTGGTTTTACTGGCCACCTCTTTAACCAGCTGTGCCCCCATATTTTCATACGGGTCCTTAAGCTCTACCTCCTTTGCAACCGTAACCCCATCCTTGGTAATCGTGGGGGCCCCGAACTTCTTCTCTATCACCGCATTTCGGCCTTTGGGGCCCAGGGTTGCTTTTACCGCGTCCGCCAGCTGATTGACCCCTCGGAGAACCGCGCTCCGTGCACTATCACCGAACAATAATTGTTTCGCCATTCCAACTTCCCCCTTTCCTGTGTGATGTCATCGCTTAAACGACCCTAATTATCTTTCAAAAACCCCCAGGATGTCCTCTTCCTTGATGATCAAGTACTCCGTATTTTCAAAATCCACCTTGGTGCCGGAGTACTTATCGAAAAGGACCATATCATCCACCTTGATGTTCTTGACCTCGGAACCGATCGCTCGGACCTTTCCCTTTTGGGGTTTTTCCTTCGCCACATCGGGCACATAGATCCCTCCCGGGGTCTTTTCAATCTCCTCGGTGTAGCCCACAAAAACCCGATCCTTGAGCGGTTTAAATTTCATTGCCACTTCTCCTTTTTTCGCTGCAGTCGTTTCTGCACTCATCTTTTCCTTTCCTCCTTATCAGCTTAGCTCAACGGCATACACCCGCGACAATGACAGGCAATGTCACTGATGAACTGCTCGTTGCCAGCTAGAGTTTATCTACTCTTTTATGGCTCTAGATTAAGGTTCTAACCTGTGAGATTAAATTACTGTTCAACCTGTATTAGCACTCTTCGATGGCGAGTGCTAATAAGATAATATCGAAAAAAAATAAAAAAGCAAGGCTTTTTTGGGCGATTTTAGATTATATTTTTATTTTAAAGGGCTATTTCTGGAAGATTATGGGGAAAATCTAATTTTTTCTATTAAAATCTATTTTGTCCTGAATTTTTTGCTCTCTATTACCCTATGGGTCTAGTTCTTCTGATTCGTCCCTTCTACCACACTTCCAATCGGATTAATCTGCGGAGGATTCAAATATCCCTTGAAAATTTCCCATGCCTTCAGCAGCTCTATCGCTTTTTGCAGTTGTGCATCCTCCTCTAGTTTACCGGGTTCTCCAGGCAATTGTTCTTGTGGAGATTCCGGAAGTGATGGAAGGGGCGGAACCTGGGACTTGGGTTCTTCGATCAGACGCTCATTCTTCAGGTGCCGCTCCAAATCCTTCTCCCGAAGTGGTGAGGACTCCCGCGCCTCTACAGCGGGTGTCGGTTTCACGAGAATCTGGGGTTCGATGCCCGTATTCTGAATGGAACGGTCTTTGGGAGTGTAATACTTCGCAGTCGTAAGTCGCAAGCCGGATCCATCGGATAGAGGAATAATGGTCTGGACTGACCCTTTGCCAAACGTTTGGGTCCCCAGGACGATCGCTTTACCCCAATCCTGAAGTGCACCGGCCACGATTTCGGAGGCACTGGCACTCCCCTCATTAACCAGCACAATCATGGGCATTCCCAGAAATGGCGCCCGGTTGTTAGAAGAGTACTCCTCTTTTTTGCCTTCCCTCCCTCTAATAGAGACGATGGTCTTCCCTTGCTCTAAGAACTGCTCCGAGACTTCAACTGCTGCGCCGAGGAGTCCTCCAGGGTTATTCCGCAGGTCAATAATGAGGGAACTCAGCTTTTCCTCCTTTAATTTTTTGATTGCCTTTGCCAAATCTTTGCCTGTCTGTTCCTGAAACTGTGTAATTCTGATGTACCCGATATTGTCCTGCAGCATCTTTGATCGTACACTCTGGATTTTGATGATCTCTCGTACCAGGCTGAACTCCAGGGGCTCCCGGACACCCTCACGCACAATGGTCAAATTCACCTTGGTTCCCTTCGGGCCCCGCATTTTGTTGACCGCATCGATCAGGGTCATGTCCTTTGTCGATTGATCATCCACCTTGACGATATAATCACCTGGTTTGATCCCAGCACGGTCTGCGGGGGTACCTTCGATGGGTGCGATCACGATGAGTTTGGTGTCCTTCACCGAGATCTGTATCCCCAATCCCCCGAATTCTCCCCGGGTGTCCACCTGGACTTCCTTGTAGACCTCGGGAGGCATAAAAGCCGAATGGGGATCCATTGTGTTAAGCATCCCCTTGATCGCTCCATAGATCAAATCTTTTGACTGGGTTTCTTCAACGTAGCTTTTCTGAACCTGTGAGAGCACCTCGCTAAAAATCTTAAGATCTTCATAGGTCTCGCTCTGGGCAAGGCCTTTGCTTTCCAGAACCCTCCCCATGAAGATGCCAAGAACCAACGTGGACAGGAATATCACTCCCAATAGGCCCACAAATTTCTTCTTCCGGATCATCTTATTCCCCCTATGGTTTTACCTTGAGCCAGGTTAATGGGTCCACAGGTTGATCTCCTCTCCGGAGTTCAAAATAGAGGCGATTTCCTTCCGAAACACCTGTGTCCCCGATCTCACCAATCATCTGATCCTTTTTAACTTTGTCGCCTACCGAAACGAGCAATTTGGCTAAATGGGCATACAATGTATAGTAATTTTCTCCGTGGTCCAGGATGATGACCATCCCGTAGCCTGGAAACCAGTCGGCATAGGCCACCTGTCCCGCATAAACTGAACGGATAGTCTCCCCCTGAAATGATCCAATCTCTATCCCCTTACGGTAGACATAGGTATCAAACTTGGGGTGCCTCTGCCGACCGAAACGGCTGACCAACACCCCATCCGCAGGCCAATTCAGAGTGCCACGGGTTTGAGTGATACCCTCGCGACTCGGCTGCTGACGAACCCGGTGCCGCTCACGTTCCTTGATCAGGGCTTGAAGTCTCCGGGAGCCTTCTTCCAGTTCCTGGATGGCTTGTTCGTAGGTTGCCTTTTCATCCAGAATCCGGGCTAGCAGCACATCTTTTTTGCGTTTTTCGGTGGCGATCTCATTCAACTTTCCTCTTAGCTCGGTGCGATAATCCATTAAGGCCGCTCTCATCTCTTGTAAATTTAGACTCTTCTGATCCAATGCCATCACACCTTCCTCATAGCCGTCCAGTATATCCGCCTCTTTCTGGATCACGCGCTGAAGATAGGCATATCGCTTCAAAAAATCGTGATAATCCTGAGAAGCCATGAGAACCTTGAGGTAGGGGGCCTTCCCCTCTTTATAAATTGTTTCGAGCCGTTCTCCCACTAGCGTCCTCTGCGTCACCAGGGCCTTCTGCAAAAGCTCCATCTGTAGATGTAGGGCCTGTATCTCACTATCCCTTTGTCTTATTATCTCCTCGCTTGCGGAAAGGTCGCGCCTTTTGAGCAGAAGCTGCTGATCTGAACGCTCTAACTGGCTCAAAATCGACCGCTCCCGTTTGTCCGCCTCTGCCTGTCTTTTCTGCATCTGCTGGAGTCGGAGGTTTAGTTTCTCCAACGACTTTTTGGGCTTTTCAGGTTTCTCTAGAGCGACCCCCTGAGGCGTTCCGGCGAGTACAAAGAGTTGATTCCCCCACAGCACCCATCCCATAACCACAATGAAGAACAAGATCCGGTAAATATAGTTTACCATAAGGACCGCGGACCGCGCCGCGTTTTGACCGAGCTACTCACAGAAAAATAGCCGCCCATCCCGCCCAAGAATGTGGCCATAAAAAGGAGCAGGAGGAGCAGTTCAAAGGAGAAAAATGTCAAAGGCACCTCCTTCAAAAAAAAACCTTTTTCAATTATGAACTGCTTTTGAAATACAAAGAAAAGACACCCAAGCGACAGCAGAGCGATCACGCCACCCGAGAGACCCACCACAGCCCCCTCAATAAAAAAGGGGGCCCGGATAAAGGCCTCCTTTGCCCCAATCAGCCTCATGAGTTCTATCTCCTCCCTCCGGGTGTAGAAAGACAACCTGATGGTGTTGGAAGTAATTGTGACGACAGCAATCCCTAAAAGAACACCGATCCCGAGCCCCATGATCCTAGCAAACCTGGCAAATGATGTGAATCGGTCAAGCCAGTCCAGGCCATCTTGAACTTCTTCCACGCCTTTAATGAGCTTTAATGTTTCAGCCAACCGCTTAACCACCTCCGGGGTCTGATAGGTCGGGCTCAGTTTGATATCAAAGGATGCAGGCAGAGGATTCTCTCCCAGGCCTTGCAGGATCCCCGCTTGCCCCTGCAATTTCACTTGAAACTCCTGGAGGGCCTCTTCCTTAGAGGTAAAATGCACGGTCCCCACGGCGGGATCTTGATGTATACGCACTTCGATGTCCCGAATCTCCTCACGGGTCAAACCCTCTTGAAGATAGGCTGTCACCACCACCTGCTCACGAAGTGAACCTCCGAAACCACGGAGATTAAAGTAGATCAACAAAAACAGGCCAAATACCATCAGAATCAATGAAATGGTTATGGTCGTGGCCAAACTCAGAAGCCGGTGCCTATTGACATTGTTCACGGCCTCTTGGAGAAATACGATAATTCTCATCCAGAGATCATCGCCTCATCATAGATGATTTTACCCTTCTCCAGGGAAATCCTTCGCCGATGGACCTTTTTGGGAATACCCTGCTGGTGTGTGGCCACCAGGACAGTTGCTCCGTATGCGTTGATCTCCTTAAGCAGTGTAAAGATCTCCCACCCCAATTGTTCATCCAGGTTGCCGGTGGGTTCATCGGCCAGAAGAATGGAAGGCCGATTCACCAAAGCTCGGGCAATCGCTACCCGCTGTTGCTCACCGCCGGATAGCTGAATCGGATAGGTGTCAGCTCTGTGCCCCAGCCCCACCGATCGCAGGACTTCCTGAACCCTTGGTCTGATCTGCTCCTGAGAAAGACCGATTATCCGCAAGGGAAGGGCCACATTCTCAAAGACGGTCTTCTGTTGGATTAGCCTGAAATCCTGGAAGATATATCCAATATTTCTTCTTAGGTAAGGCAGGCTGGAGTCTTTCAGATAGCTCAAGTTTTTACCGAGGACCTGGACTTGCCCAGAACTTGCCCGCTCTTCACCGGTCAGCAATTTGAGAAGGGTTGTCTTTCCAGCCCCGCTGGGTCCTGTGACAAAAACGAACTCGCCCTTCTCGATGGCCAGATTAATGTCGTCCAATGCCGGAAGGCCGCCCCCAAACTCCTTATAGACATGGAACAGCTGAATCATGAGTTGTCTTTTTCCTCTTCGCCCACCAGGTAGTCCAGGATCATGTCGTCCAGCGTCTTTCTGGAATTGTCCGGTCCCGGAGGTGGCGGGGAGACGTGCTCAGGAGGTGTGGTGGGGGGGGGTGCTGCTGCCTGGCCCGCTTTCTTCTCGAGAAGTTTTCCTGAACGCAATTCCCTGATCACTTGGACGTGTTGCTGCCTCATTAAGTCCTTGACAATTTCTTCAAGAAATTCCGCTTTTAGGATATCCGCATAGTTCGTCTTTTGAGTAACCAGGATCGCTCCTTTAAGGAAAACCTGTGTCGTGATAACAGGATTCTGACGACCTCCATCTTCCGTCTGGATATGATAGGTCTTTCCAAGATATTCTGTTTCGGAATTCATCCCGATGATCATTTTATCTGGGGGGCCTGTGCTACCAAGCTAGCTCCTGCCTGTCGGCAGGCAGGGAAGGGTCACGGGTAGCGCGAGAATACGATTTTGATCTTGGTCCTCCGACCTGCCTGCCGGCAGGCAGGTGCCTCCCACCCCACGCTCCGCCTTAGGAGGACTGGCCGAGCCAGAGGCTCGCTTTATGCTTTTAAAGGTTTGCACCCTCTACTTCAAAGGCATTGTGAATGAGATCGATTCTTTGCCGCCCATCCCCTGTTTCCTGAATGACCACGATGTCAAAACGGCAGGAGCGATTCTGAATTCTTTTTCTAGTAAGGTAGAAGAGGGAAGCCCTGATCAGATGTCGCTGCTTTCTCCGATCCACCGCAAATGCTGGCTCGCCAAATCCCATTCTCCGGCGGGCCTTCACTTCGACAAAAACCAGGACATCTCCATCCAGGGCGATAAGGTCGAGCTCCCCTCCCGGGGTCCGATAGTTGCGTTCCAGAATCCTGTATCCCTTGGAGAGGAGAAACTGGGCGGCGATCTCTTCACTTTGTTTCCCAAACACAAGGGGCTTGGTAACCATTCTCACCCACAGACCTCTTTAACCCCCCCAAAACTCCTCCGGTGGATCTGGCAAGGTCCATGCTCCTTCAATAATCTGAGATGCTCTGCGGTCCCATATCCCTTATGGGCCAGAAAATTATAATCAGGATATATCTGGTGGTATTCCATCATAAGGCGATCCCGGGTTACTTTGGCCAGAATTGAGGCCGCCGCGATCGAGAAGCAAAGGACATCGCCCTTGATAATGGCGAGCTGGGGGACCGCCATCCCCGGAAGGTATAAGGCATCAATGAGGAGAAAATCCGGAGGCTCCGCAAGGGCTAGAAGGGCCTCTCTTATTGCAAGGCACGTCGCTTGCAAGATGTTAATTCGATCAATAACCTGATTGTCAATAATCCCAATGCCATAATCAATTGCCTGGGACTCAATCACCCTGCACAGTTTTTCGCGCTTGTCTGCGGTCAACTGCTTTGAATCACGGACTCCTTCGATACATTCCCCTGCGGGCAGGATCACCGCTGCGGCCACCACAGGGCCGGCCAAGGGACCCCGGCCGGCCTCATCCACCCCTGCAAGATGAATATAGCCTCGGCGAGAAAGCTCGACTTCCAACAAGGACATCTCCTGCAGCCGCCGCATCTCACAGACATACATCTATCGTAGGGGCTCCCGTCGCCCCCTCCACCGGCAAAGCCGGATGGAGCCTCCCCCTCTCGCTCGCCTTGCTCGCTGAGTAGATACCCACAGGCAGCGCGAGCCCAGAGGACACGTCTTACGACTCTTTGCTGTCGACCGTTTCCTGTCCGGCTTTTGAGCCTGGGGCAGGAGTGCTGCCTACCGTTTCCGGCTCACCAGATTCCGCAGGACGCAATTCCTTCTCAGAGATATAGGCCGCCCGGCCTTGCCGCGTACGCAGATAATAGAGCTTGGCCCTACGGACCCGTCCCTCACGCACCACCTGAATTTGCTGTATGAATGGAGAATGCAAGGGAAAGACCCTCTCTACACCTACCCCATAAGAAATCTTCCGGACGGTGAATACCTCGCGATGTCCACCCCCTTTTCTGCCAATGACAATCCCCTCGAAGACTTGGATCCGCTCCTTTTCCCCTTCGATCACCTTGGCATGAACCCGAACAGTATCCCCTATATTAAATCGAGAGATCTGTTTTTTTGACCAGGTCTTCTCAAGTCGCGCAATGGTCTGATCCATTGAAAATTCCCCCATTTAGTGTCAACGTGTATAAAGTACTGTGATCTAGCTGCCGATTGTCTGCTGGGGACACTCCGATCTATCGAGCTCTGCTCCACTCAAATGGTGTCGAACCCTGCTCGGTCGATGGACATGCACTATTTCACTTCTTCCAAGAGCTTTTTATCCTCTTCGGTGATCCTCTTGAGGCGTACCGCCTTTGCAAGGAGATCTGGCCGCCTTTTGAGGGTAAGCCGCAGGGACTGCTGACGACGCCAGCGGGCAATCTGCGCATGATTCCCAGAGAGCAAGACCTCCGGAACGGTCATTCCTCGAAAAACTGCCGGACGGGTGTAATGGGGGTACTCCAGCAGATCCTCTGAAAACGATTCTTCCCTCGCTGAGTCGGGATCCCCCAAAACCCCGGGGACCAGCCTTACCACCGAATCCAAAACGACCAAAGCGGCAAGTTCTCCTCCTGTCAGGACATAATCCCCGATCGAAAACTCCTCCACTGGAAGCCCAATTTTCACCCGTTCATCGATCCCTTCATAATGCCCGCACAAAAGAACAAGACGGCGGCGCTCTCGGCTCAGCTCCTCAGCCCACCGGTGATCAAAGACCCTGCCCTGAGGAGAAGCCAAGAGAATTCTCAGCTCATCACCTTCCGCCTGAATGGCATCTATAGCCGCAAAAATGGGTTCTGGCTTTAAGACCATGCCTGCACCCCCTCCATAGGGAGAGTCATCTGCAACCCGGTGTTTATCCCAGGTATAATCCCGGAGGTGATGAACCCGGATCATGACCAAGCCATTCTCCTGCGCGCGTTTCAGCATGCTCTCCTGGATCACCGGCGTGACCATTCCCGGAAAGAGTGTCACCACGTCAATCTTCATCTTTAGTCTCACTCCAGAATTTCAAGAATGCAGCGCTTCCCCATCTTTGTACCCGCCGCGTTGAGGATGATCCGCATGGCCCTGGCAGTCCTACCCTGCTTTCCAATAACCTTTCCAAGATCCTCCTGTGCAACACGTAGTTCTATGATTGTTGTCTTTTCACCCTGGGTCTCCTTAACCGAAACATCCTCTGTTTTGTCCACCAATGATTTGGCTATGTTCTCGATAAGATCTTTCATCGTCGCCACCTCCGCTCCTTGCTTGTGTAGCATCCCGATTTGTCGGAACGCGAGATTCAGTCCAAGTCCCGTCCCCACCAATCCTTATTAAACAGATACCGGGTCCCATCAGGTGCACCCTCCCGAGCATCCGTTCCCCGATATCCATCACACTGTGGGGACCTGTCCTCCGCCTCAGGCGGATCGCTCCCAATACCCCCACACCCCACCGCTTACCTTCTTGCCGGCATCCATCGCCCGTCGTTCCTTCTTCAAGACAACTCCATCCTAGCCAAAAATTACGATGGACCAATCCTCTTGGCCCGACGCAAGAGAGCTTTAACTGTATCAGTGGCCTGTGCCCCTTTTTTAAGCCAGGCGCCCATTCTCTCGGTATCGAGATTGATGCCCTTCTCCTCGGCCAAGGGATCATAGGTCCCCACCACTTCGAGAAATCGCCCGTCTCTCGGGAAACGGCTATCTGCCACAACAATGCGATAGAAAGGCCGCTTGTGTTTTCCTATCCGCGTTAACCTTATTCTTACCGTCTCTGATCACCTCCCCGTCTATCAAATATAGATTTCCATCTACGCTTGAGAGTACAACCGAGCCCTCTGAAAAATTAGCGGGGTCGTTTGCCCTCACCTGAATAAAAGATTTTTTAAGGGATTGCGCCTTCCCCCGTTCCCCATCACCTTCATCATTTTCTTGAGCTGTTGAAATTGTTTGAGGAGGCGGTTTACTTCTTGAACCGTGGTCCCACTTCCCCTGGCGATTCTCTGTCTCCGACTCCCATTGAGGATTTGAGGATGCCGTCGTTCCTTCAGTGTCATAGAATCCAGAATGGCCGCCACTCGTTTCATCTCTTGCTCGGGGGCCCCGGCGTCCTGACCCAGGTGCTGTTTAAATTTCGATACGCCGGGGATCATCTCTAAAATATCAGCAAGAGAACCGAGCTTCCTGATCTGTCGTAATTGATGCCGCAGGTCTTCAAGGGACAGACCTTCGTTCCTGATCTTGTCTTCCAGATCGACGGCCGAGTCTGCGGAAAGGGTAGATTGGGCTCGCTCGATCAGAGAGAGGACATCCCCCATTCCCAGGATGCGTGAGGCCATCCGATCCGGATGAAAAGACTCCAGGGCCGAAAGTCCTTCACCCACCCCCAGGTATTTTATGGGCTGTCCGGTCACCTTGTAGATAGAAAGCAACGCCCCACCCCTGGCATCCCCCTCCATCTTGGTTAGAATAATCCCCGTTAAACCCAGTTGCCTGTGAAACTGCTCGGCCATGGACACAGCGCTCTGGCCAGTCATACCATCCGCTACTAGGAGTATCTCGTGAGGAACCACTTTTTCCTTAATCCGGACCAATTCGTCCATGAGGGCCTGATCGATATGGAGCCTGCCAGCCGTATCCAAGATCACTACCTCATCCCCCCGATGTCCTGCAATCTCCAGGGCCTGTAGGCATACTTCCTCGGGATTCTGCCCTTCTCGAGGGCCCACGACTTCTACCTCCAGTTGCCGGCCCAGGATCTGCAATTGTTCGCTGGCCGCGGGACGTTTAGTATCTGCAGCCACCAACAGGACACGGCGCCCTTCGGACTTAAACAGCCTGCCAAGTTTCGCGGCGGTCGTCGTCTTGCCCACTCCCTGAAGACCCACCATCATGAGAACGGTGGGGGGATGAGAAGAAAGTTGAATCGGGCAACATGTCGCCCCCATCAGGGCACGGAGTTCATCCCAGACGATCTTTACGACCTGCTGGCCAGGAGTAAGGCTCTGCATCACTTCTTGGCCGATAGCCTTCTCCCTGACCCGCTCCACGAAATCCCTAACAACACTGTAATGGACATCCGCCTCCAAAAGGGCCATCCGTACCTCACGAAGGGCAGCACTTACCTCCTTTTCAGTTAGGACGCCGCGGCCTCGCAGCTTCTTGAGAATGCCATCGAGTTTTTCTGATAAACGCTCCAGCATGTCTGTCCCTCAGCGCAGCGGGAAATATCGAAAAATAAGTCATTTTATGGATTTTCACCTAAAATGACATTCAATCAGTGTAAATGATTTAATGATTAATGTCAAGGTAATCAATCATGTCAAGCCTCTATTGAGTGGACTCTCGATTTCTGTTATTCTACATGGGATGAAGATCGATCGAAAGATCCCGGCCACGATGGCCACCCAGCACCCGGACCATGCGAATGTCCCCTACTGGAAGGAATCCATCTTGTCCTCCGCCATAGGTGGATCAGGCGGAGGGGGCATGGCTTTTGTCTCGGCCCAGGAGGAGGTGGAGGAATGCCGGAGTGCTTTTCAGGATATGGCTTGCCAGGAGTTCATGTGGGACTGGGAAGGAAAATATGTGGACGAGGCCGTGGTGGACAAACTGTTTTCGAACTATTACGATTTCTTCAAAAAAGTTCGCCTGGGCCGCGATGTCTTCCTCACCTTTCGAGTCCCCAACATCTGGGAGGAGAAAGGGTACCGTCTGGCCAGGGCCTTTATCGGGATTCTCACCTTTGAGGATCTGGCGAATGATCTTGGATTTGGGTATCCTCCCGTTTTTGAGGTGATTCTGCCGATGACCGATGAGGCCAAGAAACTCATCTATCTCCAGAAAACTTTCAGCCAGGTTGCGGCGCTGAAGAGAAAAACCTTCGGCGAGAAGGAGTCAAGGCTGACCTATCTGAGGGTCATCCCCCTCATCGAAGGGGTATCCGAGCTGACGGAATCAGGCAGAATCCTTCGGCAGTATCTAAAACAGCATCACCGCGAATTTGGACGGAGCGTAGATTATCTTCGCCCCTTTGTGGCGAGATCCGATCCCTCCCTCAATGATGGGCTTGTCCCGGCCACGGTAGCGGCTAAGCTGGCACTCTCTGAATATTATCGGTTTCAGGAGGAAACCGGCATCCCGGTATTCCCCATCATTGGGGTAGGCGGCCTTCCCTTTAGGGGGGGACTTTCCCCGGATCGACTCAAGCTATTCCTAGAGGAATACAGGGGGGTTCGGACCGTGACCATTCAATCCGCCTTCAGGTATGACTTTCCTAGGGAACAGGTTAAGAAGTCCATTGAGATTCTAAATCGCTCCCTAAGAGAGGGTAAGGCCACCCTTTTCTCTCCTGAAGAGATACGGCAAGGGATAAAACTTAATGCCATTTTCAGCCGTTTTTATCAGGACTCAGTAGAGAGTCTGGCCGGGATGATCAATGAGTTTGCGAGATTTATCCCCCAGCGCCGTGAAAGGATGCTCCACTTTGGCCTCTTCGGGTATGCCAGGGGACTCAGAGGAATCCGCCTCCCCCGGGCCATAGGTTTTACCGCCGCGCTTTATTCGTTTGGGGTACCGCCTGAACTGATCGGGACCGGCCGGGGGATCGCCGAGGCCCGCAAGAAAGGCCTCCTTGATATTTTGGAGGGCTTTTATCTGCATTTCCGTGAGGACATGATCGAGGCGGGAAGCTTTCTGAACAAGGAAAATTTGGCCTTTTTGGCCAAACGGGACTCAGCCTGGGGAGAGATTATGAGGGACATCGAATATATCGAGGAATATCTTCAGGAGGAGTTGGGTCCCCGGAAGCCAGACCATTTTCTCCACCGCAATCTCGTGTCTAGCACCTATTTGCTCTGGAAGGAGGGGCGTGACTGTACAGGCCACATTCTTGAGGCCGCGAAGATCAGGAGAGGATTGGGATAGGATGAGGTACACTCCCTTAACCTTTTAGCTGCTGGATCCCTTCCTGGGCCCGTTTATTGTCCGGGTCCCACTTGAGGGCTTCTTGAAACTGGGCCAGGGCGCGACTTTTCATCCCGCCCTTTTTGTAAACCAGGCCAAGGCCAATATAGGAATTCGCATTGGCCGGATTAAGCTGAATCGCTTTCTTGAAGGCCTCTTCGGCCTCTCTCAGTTTACCCGGAATCACCGTGAAGGCCTGGCCCAGCAGGTCATGGTGCTCCGCCTTTTCGGGCCCCGTGCGCAAGACCCACTCCATGGAGTTCACCACCTGCTTCATGTCACCCTGTTTGAAGGCCTCTTTGGCCCGTTGGTACTGCTGCACTATCTGTAATTCATTGTTGATCGTGGTTTCAGGATCGGACCTTCGCCATTTCTGCTGGAAGGGCCGCATTACGAGGTAAAGGTCATAGTCCTTTCGTGTCTTTTCCGTAAGCAGGGTATCGTAGGCCTGGGTGATCCTTCCAAACAGGGCCTCCAGTTGTTCTTGTAAGTCTTCCATCCCGCCTTGAAGATGCCGATCGGGGTGGTATTCCTTGGCCAGTTTAAAATAGGTCTTTTTAATATCATCCCTCGTAGCTTCGCGGCGTAAGTTCAGGACTTGGTAATGATCCTGGCGTGCCAGAGCTTCATAGGCCTGACGGATCTTCTCACGGCTGGCGAGATGCTCCTCGGTGGCCTTTTGGAAGATCTCATCGTGGGAATCTTCGACATCCTCCCGTTTCTCCTGCAGTACGGCCTGCAGGATCGCCTCCTCCACCTTCACCTGGTCCGGCTGAGGCGGAAGATCAGCGGAAGCGTTTGCCGATGCGGCCTGGCTCGTCACCTCCACAATACCCACCGAGAGGAGAAAGTACAACATCTGGAGCGTGCTCATAGGGGCCAGAGGGGAGTTTTTAAACAGATCCCGCACGGTCTTTGTCCCATCAATAAACTTTAGGAACATCTGCTCTCGGGCAATTAGATTGATATCCTGAAAGAGGTTTTTTGGATCGATACTCATCTGGAGGATACTGTCCCAGGGTGGGATTTCTCTTGACAGGCGCGTCCAATCGCTAATCCTCTTGATCCCATCCAGGATAAGGTTGCTGGTGCTCATTTTGAGGGTAATCAATTCCTCCGTCGGCAATCTGCCTTCTGTAAATTGATATTCCCCGTCAATCCAGGTAAAGAGGCTTAGGATGATCTCCTTGACCTGGCCAAGCACAGCTGTAAAAAGCTCGCTCGGGGTAATATACCCCTGCTCCACGAGCAGGGTCCCCTGGCGTTTCCCAGAGGTCTTCAGGAGATTGGCTGAAGCCTCATACTGCTCCAGGGTGATCTTCTCCGCCTTCAAGAGGATCTCCCCCAGTCGATCGTCCTCGTACTTCGAGGTGGCAAATATGATGTCTCCGTGCTTGAGATAGATGGACCGCTCCTGATCATTCCGGTGGAGGGTGAGGACACCGGTCTTCTTTTTCTGTTGGAGATCCCGAAGAAGAATAGGAAGTTTCGCAGTACGGAGACGGCCTGAAGGCAAAAGATCCATCTTAGCCTCGTTTGAGCAGCTTTCCGGGATGACCCTTCCAGAAAATCAAGATCGGGCTGGCGACGAAGATCGAGGAATAGGTCCCCACGAGGACACCCAGCAGAAGGGCCAATGAGAAGTCATGGATCACCTCTCCCCCGAAAGAAAAGAGAGCAATCAAAGCCAGGAGGGTGGTCAGGGAGAGCACTAGGGTGCGGCTCAACACCTGATTGATCCCGTTATTAATGACCTGCTCCAGTGAGTCCCGCCGCCTCTGGCGGAGGTTCTCTCGGATCCGGTCAAACACCACCACTGTATCGGTCAGGGAATAACCCGCAAGCGTCAGCAAGGCCGTCACCAGGAGGAGGTTGATCTCCTTGTCTAGGATATAAAAGATCCCCAACACCGCCAGCACATCGTGGAAGGTGGCGATCGCTGCTGCAATGCCAAATCTGAACTCAAATCGCAGGGCGATATAGATCATGATGCCAATCATCGAAACGGTGATGGCCACCAACGCATCCTTCTGGAGCTTCTCCCCGATGGTCGGACCGATTTCGGTACTGCTGTCGATCACAAACCGGTTGCCAGCAAACCCCTCCTGAAAGGCCTCGACAATCCGCTCTGACACCCTCTCCTGGATCGTGGTCAGCTTTTTGACCCGGATCAGCAGCTTGTTGTCCCGAGTGAACTCCTGAAGCTCGGCGTCCACAAACCCTTTTCCCTCCAGCAGGCGACGGGCCTCATCAATTCTGATAGGCTGATCAAATTTGAGCTGGACCGCCGTGCCCCCGGCGAAGTCGATCCCGAGATTGGCCTCCCCGCGAAAGATCTGGACAACCGTGAGAAGCCCAAGAAAGGCCAGAAAACCGGAAAGGATGAAGGCATATTTTCGTCGCCCGATAAAGTCGATCTGGGTCTTGCCCAGGATTTCAAGCATGGCTCCCCTTTTAAAAGTGCTCAGTGATGAGTGATCAGTGAGCTGTGAACCGAAAGAGACTAATCACGAGTACAGAGATCACCACAAGATGTCTTTTTACTAAACACTGAACACAGATCACTCGATCCTTGCTATATGCTGAGGCGTTTCAATTTCCACCGACTATTGACCACGTCATACACCACCTTGGTCCCGACAAGGGCTGTGAATAGGTTGATGGACACGCCCAGACTCAAGGTCACGGCAAATCCCTTGATTGGGCCGGTCCCGAAGAGGAACAGGGCCAGGGCGGTAATCAGTGTCGTCACGTGAGAATCTACAATCGTGACGAAGGCCTTCTCATAACCCGAATCGACGGCAAGCCGGACCGGTTTTCCCAGACGCAGTTCCTCCCGGATCCGCTCGAGAATCAGGACATTGGAATCCACGGCCATTCCAATGGCCAGAATAATCCCGGCAATGCCCGGGAGGGTCAGGGTCGCGTTCAAGGCCGCCAGGGCGCCGATGAGCAGAACAACATTAAGGACCAGGGCAAAATCAGCCAGCAAGCCGGAAAGCCGATAGTAGACTGCCATAAATCCTACAACCAGAAGTGTCCCGATGATACCCGCCAAGATGCCCTTCTCGATCGAGTCGCGGCCCAAGGAAGGGCCCACCGTCACATTCTGGATAATATTCACCGGCGCGGGAAGGGCCCCGGCACGCAATACGATGGCCAGGTCATTGGCCTCCTGGGTGGTGAAGCTGCCGGTAATCTGGGCGCGCCCGCCGGGGATCCGCTCCTGGATCACCGGGGCAGAATAAACGGCATTGTCCAGGATAATCGCCAGCCTTCTCTTGACATTCTCGGAGGTAATCCTGTCAAATAGGTTGGCTCCTCTGCTATCAAAGGTAATGGATACATAAGGTTCATTAAAATCTCCAATCGATACCCGCGCATCGGTCAGGACATCACCCGACATCAGGGCCTGCTTTTTGACCAGGTAAGGCCTCTTAGAGACCTGGTTGGTCTGCTTGTCCTGTTCCCGCTCGAACACGATCTCATACTCTGGGGGAATCTGGCCCTCAAATCTCTTCACCAGGGCCTCTTCCCCCCCTGAGGGGATGCGGGAGGGAAGCTGTGCCGCCAGGGGGTGGTCATCGGCCACCAGCTTAAATTCCAGGAGGGCGGTCTTCCCAATTAAGGCGATGGCGCGCTGGGGATCTCGGATCCCGGGCAGCTGGACAAGGATCTGGCTCGGACCTTGTCTCTGGATCAGCGGCTCGGCGACCCCAAATTGGTCGACACGGTTCCGAATGGTTTCCAGCGCCTGGGAGACCGCGGAGTCCTTCATCTGCTGGGCCTCCCCCTCCCGCATGGCCAAAATCAAACGGTTCTCACTCGCTTCCCTCACATAGAGGGCGGGGAAGTTCTCCGCGGCCAGTTTTTTGATCGCCTCCCTGGACTCTGCCGAGGG
>DATECO010000193.1:0-2245 GCA_035286865.1 Nitrospiria bacterium
CGATCAGGGCCTTATTGCCCCCTCCGACAATTACCACATCAAAACTTTTATCCGCCATTTCATACTCCTTCTACTATAAAATCATTATCAAAAATTATTTATATGAAAATGACCCCTCCCTGTATCCCTCCCCCTCGACGGGGGAGGGAGGGGTGGGGGTGATTTTCATCCTTCGTTGCGCCTGTCCCAGGCATGGGGGTTCTTTGGGAACAGCTCCCTCCTTTGACGCCATTCTTCTTTCTTGATGTAATGTTTATTTACAGCAACCCCAGCTTCTTGGCGCGAGTCACCTTCTCCGGCTCCTTCCACCACTTCTTGATGCCCAGGTCTTCGGCCACCGCATTGGCAACAATATACCCCGGCCCCCAGATCACACACCCGCCGGGATAGGTCGAGGCGCCGCCGACATAGAGGTTCTTTACCGGGGTGCGGGTGGAAGAACACTCATCGTTGGGACGGTTGTAACCCATCTGCAGGGGGTGGTACTGACCTTGCTTGATCCCGCCTTTTACCATGTCCGCAAGCTTATTCTCCACATCTGCCGGGGTGGAAATATAGGTCTCCAGTACCTTGTCCCTTACGATATTGGGAGCGTATTTTGTCAGGGTGGCAATGGACTTGTCTATATATTCCTGGCGAAATTTGTAATTCAGCCACCGCTCTCTTCCGCCCTTGTTGAGGTCGAAGGGCGCCATCGACGAAAGGATGGCCGTATGTCTTCCCAAAGGAGCCTGCTTGGGATCATGCACCGATGGGAAACAGCAGTTGAACCGAACATCGGACAGGAGCTCCCCTTTATAGATGGCGTCAAATTCCTCTATCACGTCCCGCTCGTTCTCAAAACCGAGAACATAGACAAAGGCCTCGTTGAGCCCTTTATCCTTCGAGGATACCGTGAAATTCGGAGCCTCTTCCAAATCCAGATGGACGCCGCAGAGACCATACTTCTCCCACTGCCAGCTCTTGATCTTTCCTGCAAAATCACCCTCTAACTTATCTTCCCCTATCAAGCCGAGGAAGGTCTGGTGAGGATCTATGGTGCTGATCACGGCCTTCGCCATAACCGTGGCGCCGTCATCCAACTCTACACCCTTGGCTGCCCCACCCTCCATGATAATGCGCTTGATCCGAACATTATTGACCGTCACCCCTTTATTCTCATGAATTACCTTGCCCAAAGCCTGAGCCATTACGTGGGTGCCGCCTCTCACCAATCTATAGTTGCGGGACCTGTCCAGGTACAAAAGACACAAAAACCCCAGTCCCGACTGGTCGTATTCCACTCCCCAGTGACACAAGGTATAGAGCATCAAACCCCGGATATGCTCATTCTCAAAGTGACCCTCCACTATCTCCAAAGCCGTCTTCTCCGAATACTCCATCACCAGCTTACCCGCCTTGGTGGCCTGCATCTTCGTTACCGCATCTATGATGCTCAGCGGAGGGGCGTAGGTGGCCGGACCTATGAACTCGTCCACGCACTCGTGACTCATCTGCGCAAGATCCCGATAACTCGCTGCATCCCCCTTAGAAAACTGGGCAAAGTTCGCGCAGGTCTTCTCCACGTCCGAATATATGCAGACCGCCCTCCCATCCTTAAGGGGCATGGCAAACTGCAGAGGCGGGTGGATGTGTTTTACATTGTACTCCGCCTCCACATTGAAGTCCTCATAAAGAGGAGCGTAATCCGCCATCATCATATAAACGGCATGGGTGTTGTGCAGGTAGCCCGGAAGCGCCACTTCCTCTGTCAATAATCCCCCGCCCATCTCATACCGTCTCTCCAACACCACTACCCTGGCGCCAGCCTTGGCAAGATAGGCGCCGGCCTCCAGACCATTCGCCCCGGCCCCGATGATGAGCACATCCGCATCCTGAGGGACAATTCTGGGTTTGATATTATAACCGATTGGCATTTTCTTCCTCCTTTCTTTAATTGAGAAAAATCTATTCCTTAGTATCCACGAACCTTTGCATTGGGAGGCAGGTCCAACCCCAAATCCTCGGCCATGACCTTGTAACAGGTGTAGCCATTAGCGGCCATTCCTCCCGGTATAAACCATCCTGCCCCGGTCGCATAAAGACCCTTGATCGGGGTGGAGTAACGGGCAAGTTCAGGGACAGGTCTCCATCTCCCCATCTGGCTGGGAATTTGATCTATCACCGCCCAGTTGCCCGTGGGCGCCATATTAGTCATCCGGGCGCAGTGGAAAGGACTCTGGGGGGTATAGCCGATCACATTGTC
>DATECO010000194.1:0-2225 GCA_035286865.1 Nitrospiria bacterium
GCGGGCATGGCTACGATGCTGCAGAGGCGGAAATTGGAGGTCGGCGAGGACCGTAACCACAGCCGACCGTGCCGACGAACTGACCCCAGTTAGCCTTGCTTATACGTCCCCGATGATGTAGGATCAAAAATGTAACCTTATGGAAAAACAAACATTCGATCCTCAAAAACTTGAGACACTCAGGATGCTTTACCCAATCTTCAAGCGGGAGGTGTTCGATCGGCGGGATCGGATGATGAAGATTGCTGGTCTGGGCAGCGGATTTTTACTTCTCCTTCAGACCTTAATGCTTTATCTGTCCATCTCTTCAGGGTTGCTCATCATCGGTGTGATCATTTTTACGGTTCTCACCGTGGCCCAGATCTTCCAGCAGAGTCGCCGCCATGAACAGGCCAAGCAGGCAGTTATTGAGATCGAAAAGGCCCTGGGACTGTTTGAGCCCGGCACCTATCTGCCAGACCGGAGCCTTTACCCACAGCACTGGCAGACAAGACCTTCCAGGGACTATGGTCTGATCTTGTACACCTTAGGCCTGGTTGCCCTGGCAGTACTTGTAGTTCTGTCCCTACTGATCACAATCTAAATCACACCCTTTTATTTTTGCCGCTTATTGAAAACGGTCATTTGGCGATGCTACAATAAGACACTCAGGGTCTTGTCTGCTTTACATGAGGAATCATCCATGAGCTTCTGTGAGTATCTTAAGAAAATTTCCCAGCCCATCTGGGATGCCCAGTTCACACACACCTTTGTCAAAGGCCTGGGGGATGGGACCCTGCCCCAGCAAAAGTTTAAATTCTATATCCTCCAAGACGCCCTCTTTCTCTTTGAGCTTGCCAAGGTATTCGCTGCGGCGGCGCGCAAAGCGTCGGATACCGAGACGATGGGCCATTTTACGAAGCTGGCTTCGGACACAATCGCGGTAGAAAGGGCACTCCATCAGGATTATGGAAAGATCTGGAAGATGACTGAGCACGAAATGGCCGCCACACCGATGGCCCCCACCAACTATGCCTACACCCGCCATCTCCTGCATGTGGGTGAGATGGGAAGCCCTGCAGAAATCACGGTGGCTGCCCTTCCCTGCGCCTGGATCTATTGCGAAGTAGGATCATATCTTCTCAAGAATGGCCCCCCACCTGTCAACCACCCTTACAAGAACTGGCTGAATCTTTATGCCTCGCCGGAATTTGCGGAGGTGGCCCGATGGATGCGAGAAAAAGTCGATGAGTGGATCAAAGACGCGGGGAGCGAAGAAAAACGGCGGATGGAGTCTCACTTCATCATCAGTTCACGATATGAGTACATGTTCTGGGAGATGGCCTGGAAGGAGGAGAAATGGCCTATCTGAAGCAGGCCCTCACCATCGCATCCTCCGACTCAGGCGGAGGAGCCGGGATTCAGGCCGACATTAAGGCCATCCAGGCCAACGGTGTTTTTGCCCTCTCTGTAATAGTCGCACTGACGGCCCAGAACACCAAGACGGTTACCATGGTCCATGCCCTGCCCCGCGAAATTATTGAGGCCCAGATCGACGCGGTCTTTGACGACTTCGAGATCGGTGGAGTCAAGACCGGGATGCTGTTCTCCACCGAGATCGTCAGGATTGTCTCTTCAAAACTACGTGCGCTGGAGGTCAAAAATCTGGTTGTAGACCCCGTGATGATCTCGAAGAGTGGATGCGAGCTGCTCAAGGCAGATGCAATCGAACGGATGAAAAATGATCTATTCCCTCTGGCCCGAATTGTTACTCCTAATATTCACGAGGCGCAGCGGCTGGCCGACGTGTCTATCAACACCCTGGAAGATACTAGGGAGGCCGCGAGGCGTATCCATAAGCTGGGATGCGCAAATGTCCTAGTCAAAGGCGGACACCTCTCGGCCCAACCGGCCACTGATCTCTTATATGACGGGAAGACCTATACTCTATTCGGAGGGGAGTTCATTGATACCCCCCACACACACGGTACCGGCTGCACCTACTCGGCCGCCATCGCCGCCCATCTGGCCCTGGGTAAAGACCTCATTGAGGCGGTCAAGGCCTCCAAGGCCTACATCACCGAGGCCATCCGCCATTCTCTGTCAATCGGCCACGGCCACGGTCCCACAAACCATTTTTATTTCTTAAATAAAAAACCAACTGGGCAGTAAGAATCCAGAAAGGATAGGGATTTTCATTGAGGGCTCAGGGCTTGAACTTCACACACATGGCCGGATTGGAAAGG
>DATECO010000195.1:0-20577 GCA_035286865.1 Nitrospiria bacterium
GCATCCCTTTCACCCCCTAAAATCATCTCCCTGCCGATCAGGAGGGACTGATAGAGCACCCTGGCCGCCTGGCGTTCGTGTGCCAATAGGTAGGCATTTCTTGAACTCACCGCCAGCCCATCCGGATCGCGTACCGTCGGGACGGTGACGATCTTCACCTCCAAATGGAGGTCTTTCACCATCTGCCGGATGACCAAGGCCTGCTGATAGTCCTTCTGGCCAAAAAAGGCCAGATGCGGCCTGACGATGTTAAAGAGCTTTGTAACCACTGTGGTCACGCCCCGAAAATGGCCCGGGCGAAATGGACCGCACAGGACTTCAGTGAGTCGTCCCGTGGTCACAAAGGTAGAGTGGTCTTTAGTATACATCTGGGAGAGGGGAGGCATGAACAGAATATCCACGCCCGCCTTCCTGCACATTTCTTTATCTCCCTTAGGGTCACGCGGGTACTGCATAAAGTCCTCGGTCGGTCCGAATTGGGTCGGATTCACAAAGATGCTGACCACCACGGCATCGGCCTTCTTCCGGGCCGCCCGCAGCAGTGAAAGATGTCCCTCATGGAGTGCCCCCATCGTGGGTACCATCCCGATCCGTTTTCCTGACTCCTGGAGGCGCCCGGCAAGCCTTCGCATTTGATGGACCGTTTGGACAACCTTCATGAGAATACCTTTATGCCTATCCCTCAGATCCTGGGGACATAGTACTGGGTGCCCTTCTTCATCTGGGTGATCTTGTCGAGTAAATCCTCCAGGTCTGCCCGGCTCTTCACAAAATCAATCTCGGTGGTCTGAATGACGAGTAGTGGGGTGTCCTTGTAGTAAAAGAAAAAATCATTGTAGGCCTGATTCAAGGAAGCCAGGTAGTCCCACTCCATGCCATTCTCATAGTCTCTTCCCCGCAGCTTGATCCGCTGCATCAGGGCATTGGTCTCGGCCTGGAGATAGATCACCAGATCTGGCTTGGGGATCCTTGGGTTGAGCAGGGCGTAGATCTGATCATAGAGAGACAGCTCCTCCGGGTTGAGGTTGAGAGCGGCAAAGATACGATCCTTGGGTAGGAAGTAGTCACTGAGCATGACGCTCGAGAAGAGATCTTGCTGCTGGAGAAAGCCAAGCTGCCTGTATCGGGACAGGAGGAAAAAGATTTGGGTCTGGAAGGCAAACTGGTGGCGATCCTGATAAAAGCGGGCCAGGAAAGGGTTATCCTCCACCTTTTCCAGGAACAATCGGGCGTTGAGCTCTGTGGCTAAAAGGTGTGCCAGGCTCGTTTTTCCGACCCCGATGGGGCCTTCAATGACGATGTACCTAGCATCCATAGTGCGTTGAATCAGGATCTATGAACCGCCGTGTTGATAGATGGCATGAGCGGGTGCAATCCTCTTCACCGCATGGGTATCTTTAAGCTGCGCCAACATCTCGGCGATATATTTTTTAGAAACGGGATCAAGGCAGTGAGGGGCGATCTCGGCCAGAGGGATCAGCACAAACCCCCGCTCATTCATCCTCGGGTGAGGCACCACAAGATCGGGTGTATTTAGTACCTGTTCCCCATACAAGAGGATGTCTAAATCCATCGCCCTTGGGGAGGCAGTGGGCCCCGGCCGGATCCGGCCTAGCCAGCCCTCGATCTCCTGGCAGCCCTTCAGGAGCTCCTCTGAGCTTAGGCCTGTAGAGAGGCTCACCACTCCATTCAGAAACCAGGGACCCTCGCTACAGACGGGTTCTGTCTCGTAGAGGGATGAGATCGCCATGATCTCTGTTTTCGGTAACCTGCCCAATGACTTGAGGGCCTGCCTGCAGTTGGCCGCTCGATCCCCAAGATTACACCCAAAACCGATATAGCAAGTGATCTGACTCAAAGTACCTGCTCCATTCTTCGAAGGGCCTCGGCGAGCCGCTCCCTTTTCACGGTCAGGGCCATCCGGATATATCCCTCGCCGGAATCTCCGAACCCCTTACCCGGCGTGGTGACGATCCCGGTCTTGGAGAGGAGCAGGGCGGTGAACTGGGCAGAGTGGTAGCCCCTGGGTACCGCCACCCAGAGATAGAAGGTGGCCTTCGGAAATTCCACCTCAAGGCCTATGCGTTTCAGTCCAGACACCATGAGGTCCCGTCGTTCCTGATAGGTCTTCCGGATTTCCTCGGCGAGGTGATCCCCAGATTCCATTGCCTCGATCCCCGCCTCCTGCACCGCCTGGAATACCCCGGAGTCAAGGTTACTCTTGATCTTGCCTAGGCCGCCCAGTATTTTATGATTGCCCACCGCAAAGCCGATCCTCCAGCCGGTCATATTAAAGGTCTTTGAGAGCGAGTGAAACTCAATTCCGATCTCCTTGGCCCCTTTCACCTCAAGAAAGCTCATGGGGCGATGGCCATCAAAGAAGATCTCTGAATAAGCGGCGTCATGGCAAACAATCAGACGATTTCTTTTTGCAAAGGCCACCACCTGCTCGAAAAACGACCCATCCGCCGTGGCCGAGGTGGGATTGTTAGGATAGTTGAGAAACAGGACCTTGGCCTTTTTTAACACACCCTTCGGGATCCTTGAGAGGTCAGGGAGAAAACCATTTTCTCTAAGGAGCGGCATGAAATGGGACTGGCCTCCGGCAAAGAGGGTCCCTGCGTGATAGACGGGGTACCCGGGATTTGGAATGAGGGCGATATCCCCAGGGTTAAGGAAGGCGAGTGGAAAATGCCCAATCCCCTCCTTTGAGCCAATCAGGGTCAACACCTCGGAGACCGGGTCCAGATTCACGCCGAAGCGCCTCTGGTACCAGCGGGCCACTGCCTGCCGGAATTTGAGCAGGCCCTCGTATGAGGGATATTGGTGATTCTTGCTTTCTCCTGCTGCGGACTGAAGCCTTCGCACTATGGCTGGAGGGGTAGGTAGATCAGGGTCCCCCACACCGAGATTAATAATATCGACACCTTTTTGGATCGCCTCCTGCTTCATCCTATCGATGCGGGCGAAGAGATAAGGCGGGAGGTCTTTGATCCTCTTTGCCATTTCGTATCTGTTCTTTTGTATGGGCATGATTAGATCCCTAGTCTACCTGTTTAAATGACCTTGTTCTTCAACCTCCCGATCCCCTCGATGTATACCTCCACCACATCCCCCCGTTGCATCGGACCGACGCCAGCGGGTGTCCCGGTGGCGATCACATCTCCGGGAAGGAGGGTCATGACCTGGGAGATAAAACCCACCAGGATATAGACATCAAACAGCATCTGGGAGGTCTTTGCGGACTGCATGATTTTACCATTGAGTCTGCTCTCGATCACCAGATCGGTGGGGTCTAGATCCGTCACGATGCAGGGTCCCATCGGGGCAAAGGTATCAAAACCCTTGGCCCGGGTCCACTGCCCATCCCGCCTCTGTAAGTCTCTGGCCGTGACATCGTTAAAGCAGGTATAGCCCAGGATGGCCTGCCTGACCTCCTGGGCAGTAACCTCTTTGACCTTGTGTTTGATGATTACGGCCAACTCGGCCTCAAAATCGACCTGTCCGGCCCCCTGCGGATACCGAATCTCCTCTCCGGGTCCGATCACCGCCGTTGGAGGTTTGAGGAATAGGAGCGGTTCCGCGGGAGGGGTCTTTTTGAATTCCTCCGCATGCGCACGGTAATTCACCCCGACCCCCACAATCTTGGAAGGGTGCACCGGGGCTAGGAGGGTCACCTCCTCAAGACGAAAGGCCTCTGAGCCAACAGTGTATTCCGTCAGCGGGCTTCCTTGAATCGGGCGTATCTGTTCTCCGCCTGGGGCGTTCTCCAGGATTCCATATTGTCCGTTTGGGTCCAAATTAAGCGGATTGATAAACCTGACGAATTTCAATGGGAAAGCCCAAGGACATCGGCCATCTCATAAAGTCCCGATGGCTGGTTGACCACCCATTTTGCTGCAAGGATGGCCCCCCGGGCGAAGTTGTCCCGGTTATGGGCCCGGTGGGTAATCTCCAGCCGCTCGCCGACCCCACCAAAAATGACGGTGTGCTCTCCCACGATGTCTCCAGCCCGCACCACTTGGATGCCGATCTCGGATGGTTTTCTCTCGCCGATCTGGCCCTTTCTGGCGTAGATGGCGACCTCCTCCAGCCGCCGTTTGGTGGCCAGGGCCAGAGTCTCCGCCAGTCGAAGGGCCGTGCCACTGGGGGCATCTTTTTTAAAGCGGTGGTGGGCCTCGATAATCTCGATGTCATAATCATGGCCCAGGAGATTTGCGACCTCCCCCACGATCTTAAACATCACATTTACCGCGATACTCATATTGGGTGAGAACACGCAGGGAAACCTGGTAGTGGCCTTCCTAATCTGCTCTATTTCGGAGGATCCAAATCCTGTTGTCCCGATCACGAGGGGCTTGCCTTTTTTCGAAATGATGTCCAGATTTGCCAGAGTGGACTGGGGAGTGGTAAAGTCGATCACGACCTGTCCCTGATCGATGACGGATCCCAGATCATCCGTGATCAGAATGCCCAGCCTTTTGATTCCTGAAATCTCGCCCGCATCGGCCCCGACCGAAGGATGCCCCTTCCTCTCCAAAGCCGCAGCCAAACAGATCGAATCGGCCTCTTGGATCAGTCCGCCCAAGACGGAAATGATTCCGGACCCCATCCGCCCGGCTGCACCGAGGACAATAACCATCACCATTGATCAAACCACGTTAATCGTTATTCGCTATTCGTTATACGTACGGTGAATGCGAATAACAAGTAACGTATAACGAATAACGTCCTTCTCGGCTCTATCAGAGGAGTCCGTACTCCTTCAATGCCTGCTTGAGCCTTTCGAGATTCTCTGAGGACAAGGGACACAGAGGGAGCCTGAACTCTGCAGTGCACCGGCCCATTAGTGCCAGGGCAGTCTTGACCGGAATGGGATTGGTCTCCAGAAACAGGGCGTGAAACAGCCCGAACATCCGGTAATGAAGCCTTTGTGCCTGGTGAAGGTCTCCCCTCTCGAAGGCCCTGACCATCTCGGCCATTTCTGAAGGGATAATATTGGCCGCCACCGAGATTACCCCCTTACCCCCCACTGCCAGGGTGGGCAAGGCCAGGGCATCATCCCCCGAAAGCAAGGTAAAGCGCTCTCCACAGTAATGAAGGATCTCGCTGATCTGCTGCAGGGATCCCGAGGACTCCTTAATTGCCACAATGGTCTTTAGTTGGACCAGCCTTGCAAATGTTTGGGGTGAGATATTCACCCCGGTCCTTCCGGGGATGTTGTAAACGACCAGGGGAAAGTCCACCGCCTCCGCAATCTTCTTGAAGTGCTGATAGAGACCTTCTTGGGTGGGCTTATTGTAGTAAGGCGCGATGAGTAGCGCGCCATCCGCTCGCGCCTTCTTGGCATATTGGGTGAGGGAAATGGCCTCCTCGGTGCTGTTTGAGCCTGTGCCCGCAATGACCGGCACCCTGCCTCTCACCACCTCAACGGTGAACTCGATCACCCGCTGATGCTCGGTATGAGAGAGGGTCGCAGACTCCCCTGTGGTACCGCAGGGCACGATCCCTTGAGTTCCGTTGGAAATTTGAAACTCGATCATCCCCCCGAAGGCCTTTTCATCCACCTGCCCATTTTTAAATGGCGTCACGATGGCTACGATTGAACCTTTAAACATGGCATACTCCTTTCCTCTCTCTCATTTCCAGGCCTCTTCCCACATCTCCCCTTCATAGATGATCATGGCATCCCCCTCTAGGAAGATCTCAGAGAAAACCGCCCCAGTCGATTCTTTTACCCCCACACCCCGGCCCGTCCCTGGCAGAGCCAGAGGCCGGGATATCCGGAAATGGACCTTCAGAGTCTTTCCACTCCTCTGGATCAACGTGAGGGGGGACAGTCCTTTGTCCAGGGCACCGGTAATCAGGGCCGCAGCCACAGAGCCGCTCCCACAGGCCAGGGTCTCATCCTCCACGCCGCGCTCATAGGTGCGGATCCGGACGGTGTGGGGATCCACCCTCGTGACGAAATTGACGTTGGTGCCTGCCGGCTGAAAGAGCGAATGATGCCGAATCACTCTTCCCAGCCCGACCACATTGACCAGGTCTACATCCTCCACATAAAGGACCACATGGGGGACCCCCGCGTGGATGAAGTGGCCCTGGAGGGACCGACCCTCCAGGGGTATGGTGAGGTGGGGTCGCAGGTTTCTGGCCTCGGGACATTGGATCTTGACCCTGTCCTTTTTAATCTCGGCCCTCACCAGCCCGGCCAGAGTTTCAAAGGAGAGTCTTCTTCCCGCAATCTTCTTAAGATAGGCAAAGCGTGCAGCGCATCGACCGCCATTGCCACTAAACTCGGCCTCGCTCCCGTCTGCATTAAAGAGCCGCCACTTAAAGTCAGCGAGCTTTTTATGTGGGGGCCCGTGCGGGCTTCGCTCCTCCGACCTGCCTGCCCCTGCCCGTCCGGCAGGCGGGGGCAGGCAGGTGCCCCCCGCGCCCCGCGCTCGCCCTGGCCGAGCCAGAGGCTCGCTTGCCGGCTCGATCAGGATCACCCCGTCTCCTCCCACCGACAGGCGGTGCTCGCAGATCCTTTTGATAAAGCCTTTGAGGTTTCCTTCCTTCAAAAGATGACGGCGATTGTCAATGAGAATAAAGTCATTGCCACTGCCGCTCATTTTTGTGAATGGGATCTTACGCATAGGAAGTCGTTAATCGTTATACGTTAATCGTTCTGGGATTCTCACGATTAACGAATCACGATTCACGTCCTTTACTTCAGAAAATCGGGGATCCTTTCACCCCGGATCAAGTCCTCCAGGCTCTCCCTCTGACGGATCACCTCGTAGCGATCTTCATGGACCAGGATCTCTGGGACCCGGGGCCTGGCATTGTAGTTTGAGGCCATGGAAAATCCGTAGGCCCCAGCACTCATCACGGCCAGCAGTTCTCCAGGTTGGCACTCTGGCAGAGGCCGATCCTTGGCCAAAAAGTCACCTGATTCGCAGATGGGCCCCACCACATCCACCACCCTCTCCGGTCGATGCTGACGGAGGATGGGCCTGATCTCGTGGTAGGCCTCATAGAGGGCTGGGCGGATCAGGTCATTCATCGCTGCGTCCACGATCACAAATTCCCTTTCCTCACCGGATTTGGTGTAGAGCACCTGGGTGATCAGCACTCCCGCGTTTCCGACCAGAACCCGCCCGGGCTCCAGGATCAGGGTATATCCCTTCTCTTTCAATAGAGGCAGAACAGCCTGGGCCAGATCCCGAGGATGGGGGGGTTCCTCATCTTCATACGTAATCCCTAGTCCACCCCCGATGTCCAGGTACCGGAGTTGACCATCCGTCTTCCGGATCTGCTCTGCAAGCTCCAGGGTACGCTCCAGAGCTTCCACAAAGGGCTGTATCTGAGTTAATTGGGATCCGATGTGGCAGTGGACCCCCACCACCTCGAGATGCTTCATGGTGCGGGCCGTGCGGTAATGCTCGACGGCTTGATCGATGCTGATACCGAACTTGGTTTTTTTAAGTCCCGTGGCGACATAGGGATGGGTCTTTGGGTCGATATGGGGATTCACCCGCAGGGCCACCGAAGCCCGCCTTTTCATCTCGCCGGCCACCTCATTGATCAGGGCCAGTTCCTGTGGAGATTCCACGTTGAAGAACAGGATGTCGGATTTGAGGGCATCCCGGATCTCTTCGCGGGATTTGCCCACACCGGCAAAGACGATCTTGCGTGGGTCGATACCGGCCCGCAAGGCTCGGTACAGCTCCCCTCCCGAGACGATGTCGGCCCCGCTCCCCTCTCTTGCAAAGAGACGCAGAATGGCCAGATTGGCATTGGCTTTGACAGCGTAGGCCGTGATGTGGGGGAGGGTCTTAAAGGCAGAGTCAAAGACCCGAAAGTGTTCTACAAGCGTGTGATGGCTATAGAGATAGAAGGGTGTTCCCACCTCGCGCGCAATCCTGGCGATGGGGACATTTTCACAGAAGAGCTCGTCTGCTCGGTATTGAAAGTCATGCATTTATCCAATACGCTCCACCCCCTGAAGCTCAAACCCTGCCAGGGAGAGGTTTCCCACTGCCTCCTGGAAGGCCTGTTTAAGATTCAGATACCTGAGCCGGGCATAGGGGGAGATTTTGTGCAATAGATCTTTATCCACTAATGCCTGCAGGGCCGCAGGGGTGGCATGTTTGAGGTGCTCAAAGTTGACCACGATATCCATGCGGGCCTTTTGGGCGGCCTGCACGATGCGCTTCTTGACCTCCTGGACATTAAACCGATCCAGCGTGCCTTCCAGGTCGATCATTAAGGTGGTCAGTCCCTCGTGCTTTTTGACCTTCATTCTGAGATACCGATCAATCTGCGTAGAGGCCTCCTGCACAGAGGTCTTCATCGCATACAGGGCATTCGGGATGAGATGGCCCGTGTCGATGGAGGGCAACTGGACATGGAGATTCTTTAAGGTCCGGCTTAAGGGGGACAGGCTTCCCTTGGGGCAGGTCCGATGGACCAGGTTTCTGAACCTCCAATTCATCATCCATCGCGGAATGAGCCGCTGGCTTGTCGAAGACATCCGTGTGAGGATGGAAGGAAGAGAAAAGAACTGGTGGTTGGCCCAAAAGAAGCCCTCCTGCAGGACCTCCGGTTTCATCCGTTTTGGATAAAACACGACACGCTTTCCATCATAATTGGCCCAGTCCCAATCAAAGATGCGGCCCTCCGCCTTCAAGCGCTCAAAAAGCTGGGTCCCGGGTAGAGGGGTCGAGATATTGATGTAGGCCAGCTCCACCCGGCACTTAATGAGGAACTCAACCGTATTTTCGAAGACAGACTCATCATCCGCATCCGAGCCGAAGATGATCCCGGGGTTAACCATAATTCCGTGGTCGTGGAAGCACTTGATCTGATCCTCATACTTTTTTTCTTGGTTGAAGGGCTTGTTCATCTCAGCTAAAACATCCTCGTTGATGGACTCCAGCCCGACAAACATGGCCACACAGCCGCTCTCGGCGGCCAGCTTCACCATCTCAGGCTCGCTCCCTAAAAAGAGTGTGCACTGTGCCCCCCATTTGATATTGAGCTCTTTTAGGGCGGTCCAGAGCTTTTTGCAGTACTCGCGGTTTGAGTTGTGGAGGTCGTCCACAAAGGCGAAGATGGTTCCATCCTCGATTCCGGTCAATATCCGGAGCCCTGTCCCAATCCGGTGCCACATAGGGCCTCTGACCATCTGCTCCACCAGCTCGTTCCTACGCCACTCCTTGATCCGCTGGATCTCTGCGATCACATCCTCCACGGGCCGTCTCCGCGAACTCTTCCCGTTGAAGGGTGAAACACTGCAAAACTCGCAGTCAAAATGGCAACCTCGGGTGGTCTGAATGCACTGGTTCGTCATGTAGCAGCCCTGGGGTAGGAGATCAATGCTGGGGTGTGGGTAATTCTCCAGGGTGGGATATGAACCCATCTCATAGAACGGCTGGAGGGTCCCCTTCTCGAAATCCTCAATTACATTCTGCCAGATCTCATCGGCCTCGAATTTCAGGACCGTGTCCGCATGTTGTTTGGCCTCCTCCGAGCAGTAGGTGGCATGCGTCCCCCCCAAACTCACCTTGACTCCCCGGGCGCGAAATTGATCGGCAATCTCATAGGCACGAGGAGTGTAACAGGTCATCTGGGTGGAGATCCCCACAAAGAGATTCTCAACCCCGCGCTCCTGGATCACCTCATCGATCAAGGCCTTTCGCACAATCGTCCGACTTTCGTCAATGATCTTCACGTCCCAGCTTTTCGGGGTTTGCGCCGCAATCACAGGCAAGGAGAGCTTTGGAAACCAGATCACCCTCTGCTCTTTGTCGTTCATGCGGTAGGGATTATCCTCGGGATAGGGATCGATGAGAAGCAATAACTTCCTGGACTTCCTTGGAGTTTCGAGCTGAATGAATTCCATAAACAATCTCCTCATCCCGACCCATGTACTCGGTCGGGAGCTAAAGGTTACGAGCCAGGCTGTTGAGCGCCTTCACTCGAAGGACGATCCTCAGGAGCAATTGGGTCTCCCTTGCGGCCACAGCCTGTTGTTACACACACAATCTCTAATAATACCAGAAATAATAGAACTTGTGCAACATATTTTCTCATCTTTCAGACCTTCCTATGGCCCAGTGCCTTCTCAGTCTCCTTGATCTGGTCCTGGACTGCTTGTGGCGCGGTCCCCCCGATCAGGCCCTTTCGGGCCAGGCAATTTTCCAGGGTCAGAAAACCAAAGACATCCTTCTCAAACTTCCTTGAAAACTGTTGAAATTCTCTTAGATCATAGGACTGGAGGGATTTTTGGTGATCCACGGCGTAGCGGACGACCTTCCCCACAATTTCATGGGCCTTACGAAAGGCCACCCCCTCACCCACGAGATAATCGGCCAGGTCTGCGGCTAACAAAAAACTGTCCTGAGCGGCCTGCTTCATCACCGACTTGTGGAGCTTGAGTCCCTCCACCACTGCAGAGATGATATCCAAAGAGTCCTTGACCGTTTCGACGCTGTCGAAGAGGGGTTCCTTATCCTCCTGTAGATCCTTGTTATAGGCCAGCGGCAGGCCCTTCATAACCGTCAGGAGGCAGAACAGGGCCCCGTAGACCCGGCCGGTCTTCGCCCGGATGAGTTCCAGAACATCGGGATTTTTCTTCTGAGGCATCAGGCTGCTGCCCGTACAGAGCCTATCCGGCAGCTCGATAAAGTTAAACTCCTGGGAGGACCACAGGATCAATTCCTCAGACAGTCGGGATACATGCATCATGAGGAGTGCCGCTGCTGAGAGAAATTCGATGATGAAGTCCCTGTCACTGACTGCATCCAGGCTGTTCTTACTCACGCGGGGAAAACCTAATAACCTTGCCACCAGCCTTCGGTTGATGGGATAGTTCACCCCGGCCAGCGCCCCTGACCCCAGTGGGAGGACATTCAAACGGGTCAGGACGCCGTTCAAGCGTTGTTGATCCCTCTCCAACATCTCAAGATAGGCCATGACCCAGTGGGAAAACAGAATGGGCTGGGCCCGCTGGAGGTGGGTATAACCCGGCATCACCACGTCCATGGAGCCTTTGGCCAGGTGGAGTAGGACCAGCTCCAGTCGATGGATCTCTCCCAGGATGATCTTGATCTCATCCCGTAGGTAAAGCCTTAAGTCCAAGGTGATCTGGTCATTTCGGCTCCGTGCGGTATGGAGCTTTCCCCCAAGCTCTCCCAGCTTTTGAATCAGACGGGCCTCGATGGCCATATGGATGTCCTCATCAGAAGAAGAAAATGTCTGTTGGCCCGATTCGATCTCTCTCTGGATCTCTTGGAGGGCCTTGATGATCTTTTCTTCCTCCGCCTGGGTCACGAGACCCGCCTCAGCCAGGGCCTTACAGTGGGCAATGCTCCCTTGGATGTCGTAGCGATAGAGGCGGAGATCAAATCCGATAGAGGCCGTGAACTCCTCCACCTTCTTGTGGATGGGTTCCTTAAATCGTCCTCCCCATGGTTTTTTCCTCTTCATAGACCTCCGTTATTCGTTTGCTCGTTAATCGTTATTAGTGGTAGTTTCTTATCTCATGCGAATTACGTATAACGAATAGCGATTAACGTTTTTTCCTCAGGGCCTTTAGCTTGAGCCTCAGGGCATTAAGTCGGATAAATCCCTCGGCGTCTTGCTGGCGATAGAGCCTGTCCTCTTCAAAGGTAGCCAGATCCGGAATATAGAGGGAGCGTCTCGCCTTTCGACCCACCACACTGCAATGGCCCTTGAAAAGTTTGAGGCGGCTGACTCCACTCACTGTCTTCTGCCCCTCATCTATTGCCGTCTGGAGTACTTGCCGTTCAGGGGAGAACCAGTAGCCATAATAGATCATCTCCGCATATCTGGGCATGAGAGAATCCTGAAGGTGCATGACCTCTCGATCCAGGGTGATCGACTCAATGGCCCGGTGGGCTGCATGCAGGATGGTCCCTCCCGGCGTCTCATAGATCCCACGGGACTTCATCCCCACATACCGGTTTTCGACAACGTCTGCCCGTCCTATCCCGTGGGCCGCGCCAAGTGCATTAAGCCTTTCAAGCAGCCGTGACGGGCTGTGTCGCTTCCCATTGATGGCCATGGGGTTTCCCCCTTTGTATTCGATCTCTAAGTAGATCGCCTTATCCGGGGCCTTTTCAGGGGATATCGTCTGTTCGTATAGTCCTTCAGGGGGTTCGACCCAAGGGTCCTCCAGGATCCCCCCTTCATAGCTCGTGTGAAAAAGGTTCTGATCCACACTATAGGGTTTATCCTTGGTGGCCGTGATTGGGATATCGTGCTGTTTGGCATACTCGATCAGGTCCCGGCGTGATCGGAATTCCCATTCCCGCCAGGGGGCGATGATCCGAAGCTGCGGGGCCAGGGCCTGATAGGTCAGCTCAAAACGTACCTGGTCATTGCCTTTGCCGGTGGCCCCATGGGCAAGGGCATCCGCGCGCTCCTTTTGAGCAATCTCCACCTGCCGCTTAGCGATCAGCGGGCGGGCAATCGAGGTGCCCAGCAGATAACCCCCTTCGTACACCGCATTGGCCCGTAGCATGGGGAAGATGAAGTCCCGGACAAAGGTCTCCCGGAGGTCCTCCAAATAAACCTTGCTGGCCCCAATCCTGAGGGCCTTCTGTCTGATGGACTCAACCCCCCCCGATGGGGATTCGCTCTGGCCCAGATCGGCACAGAAGGCCACCACCTCACAGCTGTATTTCTCCTTGAGCCATCGAAGGGCCACCGAGGTGTCCAGCCCTCCGGAATAGGCCAGCACCACTTTTCTGATCTTTTTATTCATATGATGATCCGTTCAGAGTTTAGCCACCTTCTTATCCCAGTAGCCACTCCAAAATGGCCTTTTGAATATGTAGCCGGTTCTCGGCCTGCTCCCAAACAATAGACCGGGGCCCATCCATCACCTCGGCCGTGATCTCCTGTCCCCGGTGGGCCGGGAGGCAGTGCATGACCACCGCATGGGGTTTGGCCATGGCCAGGAGTCTGGCATTAATCTGGTAAGGCTTGAGTGACTTCAGCCTGCGTTTCGCCTCCCGCTCCTTCCCCATGCTGACCCAAACATCGGTGTACAACACATCCGCTCCAGAAGCGGCCTTCTGCGGCTCCTTGACCAATTCAATCGAACCCCCCGTCTGCTGGGCGACTCGATATGCCGCTTTCACGATGGTTAGATCCGGTCCGTAACCTTTGGGGCAGGCCAGGCTGATGTTCATCCCGACCTTGGCCGCCCCTTCGATCAGTGAGTGGGCTACATTGTTCCCATCTCCCACATAGGCCAATTTCAATCCGTTCAGCATCCCGAATCGCTCCTGGAGGGTGAGAAGGTCCCCCAGGGCTTGACAAGGGTGGTGTAGGTCGGTGAGGCCATTAATCACAGGAATGCTTGTAGATCCGGCCCATTTCTCTAATGTGTCCTGGCCGAAGGTCCGGATCGCGAGCCCGTCTAAATATCTTGAGAGCACCCTCGCCGTGTCTGCGATGGTCTCACCCCGGCGGAGCTGGAGGTCCTCGAGTGAGAGAAAGACCGTATGCCCCCCAAGGTGATACATGGCGACCTCAAAGGAAACCCGCGTTCGGGTCGAGGCTTTTTCAAACAGCAACCCCAACGATTTGCCGCGTAGCGGTCCACGGTCCAGGGCCAATTCCGGGTGCTCCTTGAATTTTATCCCCCGATTGATGAGATCCAGAACCTCCTGGGGTGCGAGGTCCTGCAGAGAGAGTAGATCCCGTTTTGGCTTATTTAAAAAATGCGTATTCATTTCCATTGCCTGAGATTGGGGAGAGGCGTGCTTAGGCAGCCCTGCGCTGGAAGATTCGATCCAGAACCGCGATGAGACGGTCGATCTCCTCCTGCGTAATGATCAAGGGCGGGAGAAATCGTAAGACCTTTTCGGCTGTGCAATTGACGACGACCCCTTCGGTGAGGCACTCACTGGCGATCTGCCGACCCTCCAGCCCCAGTTCCATCCCGATCAGCAGGCCCTTTCCCCGCACTGCACGTACAAAGGCATATTTTTGAGCCAGCTTGTTGAGCTGCCTGACCAAGTATTCGCCCATTCGCTGACAGTTCTCCAAGAGATGGTCATCCCCAAAAAAGGTCTCCATGACGGCTATGGCCGCGGCGCAGGCCACGGGATTTCCACCGAACGTGGAGGCGTGTGAGCCGGGGCTGAATGCCTCGGCCACCTGGGCCTTGGCCAGCAGTGCCCCAATGGGAAAGCCGTTGCCCAGCCCCTTGGCCAGGGTCACCATATCCGGTTGGATGCCGGAGTGCTCATAGGCAAAGAGCCGGCCGGTCCGCCCCATCCCGGTCTGTACCTCGTCTAAGATGAGAAAAAGTCCATGCTCATCACATAGCTTGCGAAGGCCCAGCAGATAGTCATCCCGAGGGACCTGGACTCCCGACTCACCCTGGATGGGCTCCACCAGAATGGCCGCTGTCTTGTGATCAATGGCCTTCTCCACGGCCGTGATGTCATTGTATGGGACAGACTTAAAGCCCGGGACCAATGGCTCAAAGCCAGCCTTTAGCTTTTCCTGGCCGGTGGCGGTGAGGGTGGCCAAGGTACGGCCGTGGAAGGAATTTTCCATCGTGATGATCTCGTAGCGATCGCTCCCCCCTCTGGCCTTGCCGGCCTTTCGCGCAAGCTTAATCGCGGCCTCGTTGGCCTCGGCCCCGCTGTTACAGAAGAAGACCTGATCCGCAAAGGAGTGCTTGACCAAGAGCCTGGCCAAGCTCACTTGGGGTTCATTATAGTAGAGGTTCGAGACATGCATCAGCCGCTGGACCTGCTTCTGGATAGCCACCGTGACCCGGTGGTTGCAGTGGCCGAGGTTGTTCACCCCGATACCCGCCACGAAGTCGAGGTATTCCCTCCCCTCCTGGTCATACAACCGCGTGCCCCGACCTTTCACAAAGACCACGGGAAAGCGGTTATAGGTGTTCATCATATAACGGCCAGCCTCTTTGATGACCTCTTCATTAGACATAGGCATACCCAGATCGCTAAATCATGTTGATAGATAGCACATTTTTGGCTAAAAAGCAACCCTTCCCCTGGTCTGACCCTAAGTTTAACTATTTGGGTTTTATATGCCCCGCTGCTTGAGGCAGGAAAGATCAATCCTTGACGGGTATATGGCGGTGCGATAGAATACGCCCGAATCGACGGAAAGACTCGGGAGCATTGCAGGGGAATGTCGTGAAGGTATTTGTCACAGGGGGTACAGGCTTTGTGGGAAGATGCCTGGTGATGGAACTCTCGGAGAAGGGCTACCGGGTTTGCTGTCTGGTGCGAAATCTTAAGAAGGCCAGACGATCCCTGCCAAGTGAAGTAGAGCTCGTGAGAGGAGATGTGATGCAATCTGAGGGGCTGGCCCAGGCCATCTCGGGGTGCGAGGCGGTGATTCACCTGGTGGGAATCATCGTGGAGAGGAAGAACGCCACCTTTGAAAAGGTGCATGTCCTAGGTACGCTCAATGTGGTTGAGGCCACAAAGCAGGCCGGTGTCAAACGCTATCTCCACATGAGTGCCTTGGGAAGTCGGCCGGATGCCGCAAGTCGCTACCATCTGACCAAGTATGCAGCGGAGCAGCATGTAAGGCGGAGCGGGCTGGACTACACCATTTTCAGGCCCTCCGTGATCTTTGGCCCCTCGGACCGGTTCGTCAATCTCCTGGTACACCTCATCCGATTCTCCCCCGTGGTCATGATCATCGGTGATGGAATGGCCAAGATTCAGCCTGTGGCTGTGCGCGACGTGGTCCAGTGTTTTATTACGGCCTTGGAGAATAGTCAGACACAATGGAAGGTCTACGATGTGGGGGGACCCCGTGCGATGAGTTTTGAGGAAATGGTGGATAAGATTTTAAGGGTGATGGGAAGGCGGAGGCTTAAGATTCATCTCCCCATCCGCTGGGTGCAGGGTCTTGTCCGCCTCTTTGAGAGAGTGTTGCCGGTTGCGCCCCTCACCCAGGATCAACTGGTCATGCTCCAGGAAGATAATACCTGTGATGTGGGGCCGCTGATTGCCGACTTTGGCATCCGGCTGCAGGACTTTACCGAAGGAATCAGCACCTATGTGAGGTGATCTATTATAGGGGCTCACGTCGCCCCCTCCACCGGCAAAGCCGGATGGAGCCTCCCCCTCTCGCTCGCCTGGCTCGCTGGGTATCTACCTCAGCCCACTGCCTTTTTCATCACCCGATCAATCGCCTCCTGAAAATCCTGGTCCGGGATTTCGGGTAGGGACAGCGGGTCTTCAGTGGCCATCACCTCATGGGCCAGGGCGGTGTAGTCTTCAAAACCTTTGGAGGTCCGATCATACTCATTAATCGGAAGCCCCTCGCGGGCCGCCTCCCTGAGCCGGACCGTCTGGCGGATGATGACCTTAAAGAGCAGTTCCCCGAAGGTCTCTGTGATCTGGGCTAAGACCGCCTTCGAGTGATTGGTTCGCCCATCATAAAGTGTGACGAGGGCCCTGGCCTTGAGGGTCCTCTGGCCATGGGTCTTGACGATCTGGAGCGTTTCCAGCACCCGGCCGATTCCGTGGAGCGAGAAGATACCTGCCTCGAGCGGGATGATGACCTCATCACTGGCCATGAGGGCATTGATGGTCAGCAGGCCCAGGCTGGGTGGACAGTCTAGTAAAACGTAGTCGTAGTAACGATTCAGCCCGGCCATGGCCAGCATGAGCTGCCTCTCACGCCGGTCCATTCCGGCGAGCTTTTGTTCGATGGCTGCGAGGGTAATACTGGCAGGGATTATATCCAACTGAGTACGCACGGGTTGTATCAACTCCTTTACAGGAACCTCTCGGGCCAGGACCGAATACATCCCTTTCTGGGCGGGATCGGGAAGAATCCCCAGGCCCAGGCCGCTGTGGCCCTGGGGATCCAGATCCATGAGGAGGACCTCCTGCCCCAATTCTGCAAGGCAGGCGGATAGATTAATGGCCGTGGTGGTCTTTCCGCAGCCCCCTTTTTGGTTGATGACCGCAATGATCCGCATAGCTCATCCCCTCCTTACTTGCGATGCGCTGACTGTTTTAAGCCCCGTGAAATCATGCGATATTCAAAAAATCACGGGCATTCGCAACTCCGTTACCGGAGCTCCGTGGGCGTGCTGGCCCCGGGCAGATACCTTTCCCTTAACGGGCAGGCACTAGGGCGAAAAGGTTTCAGCCACCAGATGACCGGCAGTCACCGATCGCAATCTATTCAAGAAAGGGAGGTTCTTTTGGACCTAGGTCTTCTTCTTGAAACCAGCAGCCGTCTCTGCCAACAGGCTCAGAATACTCTAAGGCGCTGGGGAGGGTGATTTTGATGAGATGGTTTTTCACCGATGTGCACAATATAAGACAAAATTGTACACCTGTCAAGAAAAAAATACAGCATACGGTGCTATTGAGCGAAATTAAGTACAACATTTAGTATATAGAGACTTTTCGGGTTGATGAGGCAGGCAATGTTTGACAGCCTTTCAGGGATTCCGATATAATCGCGCCAATCTACATGCGGGATAAATCCTCCCCACAGCTTTGGCGTTTGAGCAAAGGAATTTGTCCCTCACAAGTCCCCGGATAGGCCCACATCCGCCTGGGGCTCTTAGTTTTGAGGATTGGAGATGAAGAAACTTTATCGATCTCAAGAAGATAAAAAAATAGGAGGAATTTGTGGCGGGCTAGGTGAGATGTTTTCAATTGATCCGACACTGATCAGGCTTGCCCTTATTTTCATCGGTGTGGCGACCGGAATCCTACCGCTCATGATTGCCTATATCGTGGGTTGGATTATTATCCCGATAGGCCCAACGCAGCCAGAGGGCAGGGACTAAATGATTTCTAGCAGCGTGATGGAGTTGAGCGGTGGGGCATGAGGTAGATCGCCATAACGAGAGGGTTGCTTATCCGGTTATCTTTCTGGAGTGACCCTGCAGGTCTTATCAGAGGACCTGGCACGAATAAATTGCGTTTTATACGAACCTGAACCTTTGAGATTATTAAATGAGTCCCGACAAAGACAAAACTCTATTATCCGATGCTGTCTATTTGGATACAAATGTTCTAATAGATTTATCCCATGGAGACACCACTGTCGACTTTATTGAGTTGCGGAGTCTCTTGGAGCTGAACAATGTAGGTATATTTGTGCCGGAAACCGTAGTTAAAGAATTCATACAACACCGTATCAAAGATACGCTGGATCAAATAGAAAGGCTTAAAGCTGCATCTCGAAAAATAGGCCGTCTCTTAGGCCGCGACCCATTAGCCCACGAAGAACTTCAGGATGTAGAAGCCAATATAAATAAAAAGATGATGAATTATCTTCAGGATGCTGGAATTGAAGTGATCAGAACACCTAATATCCCACTAGAAACCTTAATCGATATGGCAGTGAAAAAGCAGCCACCCTTTGAAGAGAAAGGAGAAAAAGGTTTCAGAGATGCGGTCATTCTTTTCAGCATTATAGACCATATGAAAACCAATAGTTTTTCAAATGCAAGTTTGGTCTCGGTTGATAATATTTTCACTCACCATGAAGTCATTGATCGTTTTAAGGAGAAGGGACAAAATATTTTAATCGGAAAAAGTTTTGCGGATGCAAAGGATCAAGTTAAAAAGCAAATAGATACGATTCTCAGGGCTCAGGGTGAAAAGAAAAAGAAGAACATTATATCATTTCTGAACACTAAGTCTGAGGCTATCTTTGATTACATTCTTAAGAATGTCGGAGACAGTGAAGATTTTTTAAAGGGAGAGTTTTTGGCAAGTGGAAACTTTTCGGGGGCAATCATGAAAGTATTGGCTATTCGCCCGAAAGAGGTCTCAGATGCCGTCTGTGGACATTTAATAAAGGAGGAACTACCTGAAGAGGGATATGAATCGATAACTTTTTCAGTATCCACGGAGTTAGACCTTCTGGTGGAGCAACATGGAATCTTAACGGCTCTTGCAAAGCGATCAAGATTTAAACTATCAGTGCCAGGAGATTTGGAAAAGTTGAGATCTGGATATCCTGAATCAACACTACGGCAATTAACGGTTGTACGTTATGTTAACGTAGAGGCTAGGGTTACAAAGGAAAACGATCATTATTCCAATATTAAACTCCTAAGGATTATGTCAAATTAGTTATCTTTCTTCAGGGAGCACGGGTTGACCTTGCCTGATCTTCCCCCATTTTCTGTACTAGCAGGTAACATGAAAAAGTCTCTTGATGCACTGCATCCCTAAAACTGGAGGGTAATAAGACCAAGGGATCATGCCAACCCTGGGGGACTCAATAAACTAGCTTGCAATGCTTGAAAGGCCTTTTACGGGGAGATTTTCACTTGCGGGAAATTTAATGCAGGTCGATCATTTGATGTGCCGTTCCAGATAAGAGAGAAGCCTTGCATGATCCTTGGGATTCAGTCCCTCAAACGAGATCCCAACCACCCACGATGATCCCATCAGTCTTCCCTTCCAGCACACATGGCCCCACACCATCTCAGCCACATGCTTTTCCTTATCAACCCCAAGACTTATTGCGACTTGCACCCGCCCTTCCAACGGTTCCTTGACATAAAGGCCGACCCCACCATAACTGAGATTGACAATGTATGCTTCTATAGGAGAACTCAGATGGTTCGGATTAGCTACATAGGCGGTGGCTATAGCCGGAACACGCTCCTTTTTCCTATCTTCATTCTTCTTCATGTCAGGCTCCTTTCCTACGGTTTAAGCGTAGACGATGTCCTCCCAAAAGTCAAAGTAGGGTACTATTCCTTTTGTGATTTAAGAGATCCGGGGGTATTGTTCTGATTATCAATCAAATCTACGTACTCACCGCGGCCGGCGCAGCCGGCTGTCTGGTGCAGCGGCTCGTTAGGTAAAGGACGGATACTCCCTACTGTGCTCGCAGGACCTCAGTCGCTCCGGACCCATGGTAGCGTTCGGTTAGCAAATGCGGCCTTGCCCCGGAGGAGATGAAACACGTAGGATCCCAGGCAGAACTTCCCAAAAATCAGGGCAGCGAGCGCCATGACCAGCAGGCCCTCGAGGACCCATGCGACGACTTGCCACCCCAAGAGGAGGGATAGGCCGATGCCAAGCATGAAGGTGGCGGCCATACCCTGCGCAAAGCGCCTCGGCCCCGGAGATGGTGTGAGCCGCGGGAGCCCCTTCGGGCCAGCTACGCGGCTGTTGTAGAGGACGTCGAATGGGTTCAGCATGGGCACGAGGACGTTCCACCAAAGGATGGCCGAGAGGGTCAGAAAGAGGGCCGGGGCTTGAAGGACCAATCCTACGACCACAAGGACCCCGAGGAGCCTTGGCTGGAACATCAGGGCGGGGTACTGAAACTCGCAGGCAGGGGCACCCGCATCCCTAAAACCCTGTTGTTGGGCGAAGTTAAGATTGGCTGAGCGCGACCCTTCGACTCGGCCCACGGGTCCCTGAAAGGTGCCACGGGCTCTGCCCGTGAGGTTCCACGTGGCAACCGGAAGCGTTTCGGGTTTCGAAGCCAACTGTCGAAGCGTCATCATAGGGTTAGGCTCCTAAACTGCACGGCGCCTGCACTGTACACATTCTGTTCAGGATT
>DATECO010000196.1:0-7684 GCA_035286865.1 Nitrospiria bacterium
TTGAAAACGCTGACCGCCCGTGCGTATCCTACTGGATGAATCGTTACCTCTTCTATGTGGGGGCCGTGGGGTTTGTAGGGGCGCCATGCATGGCGCCCTGATTTAGGGCAGGATACCATCCTGCCCCTACGTGGACTTGGCGCAGCGGAAGCCGATGTCGTTGAGCATCCCCTGGGGATCAAAGGACATGCGAAATGAGGCCCTCGAGTTGTGCGCCACGATCTGCCGTGCGATCTCTGGGGGATAGTGCCCCACGGTGGCCCATGAATTGCCCCGCAGGACCTTGTACTCTTCGCCAAAAGTTTTGTCCTCGATCGCGTTGCCGGGATAGGGGTTGTACCAGTCGGAGGTCCATTCCCAGACATTCCCAGTGAGGTCGAAAACCCCGTAGAGACTCTGCCCAGCCTCATAACTGCCTGCTGGGGTCAATCCACCACGGGTTCCCCCTACATTGGCCCGGTTAGGGTCGAAGCTATTCCCCCATGGATAACGCCGCTGGTCCGGTCGGGCTGCCTTCTCCCATTCCGCTTCTGTCGGCAGACGTTTACCCGCCCATTGGCAATAGGCCTGAGCATCTTCCCAGGACACCATCACCACGGGGTAGCGATCCATGCCGGTAGGATACTGCGGCCCATTCCAGTAAGGGGGCGGGCGGTGTCCGGTGGCCTTCACAAATTTCTGGTAATCCGCGTTGGTCACTTCGTATTTGTCCAGGTAATAGGCCGGGAGTAGGACCTGGTGGGCGGGGTGTTCATCCACAAACCAGGGCTTGATAATGCCATATTCGGTGGCCTTCTGGTCCACATCCGCCTCATCGGTGCCCATGATAAACCCACCCTCCGGGATTATGGCCATATTCTCTGGCGGTCTACTGCTACAGCCCAGTATCCCCATAGAGAGCGTGAAGATGAAGAGGAGTCTAAAGAGAGGCATTATGATCCCATAGCTTCCAGATTGATCACTCCAAACTTTTCGCGCATCGAAAACCAAAGCCCATATTCCGGATCTCAGGCGAAAAACGGCTCCGGTTGTAGGTGGGGGCACTCAAACCACACCCATAGCTCAAACAGTCATACCAGGAGCCACCCCGCAAGACCTTGTTCTTGTGGCCGTAATGGATGTTCCAGTCCTTATTGCCTGGATAGGGAAGATACCAACTCGAGGTCCATTCATAGACATTACCCGCCATATCATATGCCCCGTATGGACTCTTTCCATTTTTGAAACTCCCGACAGGCAGGGTGCCGCCCTTAATCCCCAAGCTGTCTTCATTTACCCCCTTGGTTAACCAGTACTGCGGGGTATTGGCCTTGCCGCTGTCATAGGAGTTCCCCCACGGGAAGATCCGTCCATTCACCCCCCTCGCGGCCTTTTCCCATTCCTCCTCATTGGGAAGGCGCTTTCCCGACCATCGGCAGAATTTATCGGAATCATACCAGTCAACGTAAATAACTGGGTGGTTAGCCTTTCCCGGCGGGTACCTATTTCCATTCCAATGTTTTGGGGTGCGATGGCGTGTGGCCTCTAGGAACTCTTGATACATCGTGTTGGTGGTTTCATGCTGATCGATATAAAAGGCCTCTACGTATACCCTGTGTGAAGGTGTTTCGTCCAGATCGCCAGGGCCGTCAGCAGTACCACGCCCGTCGTTACCCATAACAAACTCCCCCGCAGGGATCAAGATCATTCTTTGCTTGATCATCACCTCATCCATCTCTACGGATTTCCTCTCCTTTGCGCCTCTGGATAGTAAGAGAGGTCCCCGCGTGCCCCAATTTGTCAGCCCATCTTTGACCCTGTCCTCGACCGCATCCTCTGCCTCAGGCGGATTTGCTGGCAGCTCAGGATCAGGACTATGACATTGTTGACACTGCGGTTCTTGGAAGGATAGGAGGGTTGGCCCTCTATTCCCCTGGTGGCAGTTTTGGCACCCGCGTGAGGCGGACTCCTGCGCGAGAAGCCCGGGAGGGGAGGGATCCGGGCTGGCGGCCAAGATGGGGAAGGCCCAGAAAGAATAAAGAAAGAACAAAAATGCAGTGGGGTGCAATACAAGATCTGCATTCTGAACTGTGGACGAAAATAATCTGCTCGTCATTGCGGAGCGCTATCTAGCTCTTATGGATTCTCAGGTCCAGCAGTATACCCAGGAGCACGATCAGGCCGATCATTACATTAGACTTAAATAGCATCAAGGCCTGCGCTCGATCCACTCCTCTTTTAATCTTGTAGGTGTGATAGCCAAAACCGACTGATACGATCATCAGTGCGAGGTCATAGACTTTCCCCAGGGAGGTATATTGACCCAGGAGGGCCATACAACCAAGCCCTAGTGAATAACTCAGGCCCACCGCTAACCAGGTATATTGTCCAAACAGGATAGCTGCCGATTTGATCCCGATCCTCAGGTCGTCTTCCTTGTCCATCAGGGCGTAGATCGTGTCATAGGCGATAGCCCAGAAGATAGTGGCGATGAAGATCAGCAAGCCTGGAAATCCTATTTCATTCCTGATCGATGCCCAGGCCATGAGGGCCCCCCAGCCGAATGCAATGCCCAGCACGGCCTGAGGGAGCGAGAAAAGTCGCTTGGCAAAGGGGTAGAAAACTACCAGCAGTAATCCGATGGGGGCCAGCATCATCGTCAATGGATTGAGAAAGAGTAGCAGTGGGGCGGCTAACCCGATGAGGATCACGAATACAATGAGGGCTTCTAGAGTGGTCAATCGGCCAGAGGCGATGGGCCTATCTTTGGTCCGCCAAACATGCCGATCTAGATGTTGATCCGCAATATCATTGATGACGCATCCCGCACTTCGCATGAGGAAAGCTCCCAAGACAAAGACGATCATCAAGGGCCATGGAGGCAGTCCCCCTGCTGCCACGAAGAGGGACCAGAGGGAAGGGAACATGAGCAGCAACGTCCCATACTGCTTGGAAAGACGGATGAGGTCACAAACTGCGGAAAGCTTTTGAACGCACCGGGTGTACATGGCAGTCAATCGGCCCTAAAGGCGGCAGGAGAAAAGACCTCTAAAACCGAGGCCCTGATACTATCCTGGATCGTCAGCCGATAATGGCGAGCCCACAACTCGGTGGCCGCTGTCAATCCCAGACCCTCTGCAATTCCCGGGTGGACCAGACGGCCAATCGTGAGTTTGTCTTTAAGGCTGGGGAGATGGTATTCCTCTAACAGGAGGCCGAGGGGTTTTTCCTTCAACAGAATTTCTTTGAGAATTTTTTGATCGCGTTGCGAAAAAGCAAGGATTGTCGAGGCATAGAGGAGTCGTTGATGGGCCTTTTTCAACCATACCTTTCGGGAGATCACTTTTTGGGGATCACTGATTTCCAGGTACTTGGCTATCTCTGGATCTAGATGGGCATTGGACTGCTCTCTCACCTCCAGATCAATGGGGCATAGGTGGAGTACCTGAAGTGTACGGGTAATGGTCCCATCAGAGGCAATGATCAGGCGGAACGCAGGATCGCCATCGCTTTTAGTATAGTGTTTTAGGAAGCTGTCTAGATTCCAGGCCTTCAAAAAAATATCGTGGATTCTCATCGAGGCTTCATCATACTTCAACAGCAGGGGGCTGTCAAGGCAAGTCACGACAGCAAAAAAATCTTGACAAGGGTATCGGTGAAATTATATAGTAGCGCTTCTATACCGTTTCGAAACCCCTTCAAAAAATAGAGAATCGGCTATAATCGATGGATTGAATAAAGTTAGATAGTTAAGCGTCATAAAAGCAAACAAGATAACAAGAGGAGAGAAGGGGGGTGGAATCCGGCCCAAATGTTCGAACAAAGGTCTGCCACTTACAGCCAAGGGGAAGTTATAGCTGCAAAGTATATGTTTAACGCTCAATGCTCGAAAAAAGATGGAGGGTGAAGAAAATGAAGCTTTGGAAAACGACACTACTTCTGCTCACAGGGTTAATTTTTGTGGTCACGTATGCCATTGCGGCCGAAAAAGATGTTACGGTTCCGAGGGTGCCTCCGGATCAGATTGCGGCGGCCAAGGCGATGAAGAATCCCTTGACTGCGACACCTGATAATATTGCCAAGGGCAAAGCCATATTTGAAGGAAAGGGGGTCTGCTTCACCTGCCACGGATTGAGCGGTAAGGGCGATGGAGATGCCGGAAAGGCGTTGGATCCCACGCCCCGGGACTTTACAAGTGCCAATTTTCACGGTCTTCGTACCGATGGGGAGATGTTCTGGGTGATTAAGAATGGTAGCGCCGGGACCGGGATGATTTCTTATAATCCTGCCATGATCAATGACGAAGAGGCCTGGCAGACGATTATCTATGAGAGGTCCCTTAAGGGTAAGTAGAAAGTCGGGCCATGAAAGTGGTCTTTTGGATTGCTGGGTTAGGTTTGCTGGCAATGGGGGGTGGTCTTTACGCAGAGGAGCTCAATCCGCTGCAGCCCAGGGTGCCTCCGGACAAGATTCAGATGGCGAAAAAAGAACAAAACCCCTTTCAAGCCATCCCTGAAAATCTTATTAAGGGAAAGGCTATCTTTGAAGGGAAGGGAACCTGTTTCACCTGCCATGGAATGGAAGGGAAAGGCGATGGCCCAGCAGCTGCGGGTTTGGACCCCTCGCCGCGGAATTTCACAAATCCGGCTTTCCATAGTGTCAGGGCCGATGGTGAATTGATGTATGTCCTGAAGAATGGTAGCCCGGGTACCGCCATGATGCCTCTCGTGGGCAGCGCGATCACAGAGGAGGAAGGGTGGCTAGTGCTATTGTATGTCCGGAGCTTGGGAAAAAAGTAAAAACCGAATAGAGAGAGTCGGTGCTGGTCTGGTCTAAGGATGGCAGATGTACATGGGTTGTGCATCTGCCATTTTTTTCTTTAGTTGACGTGGTGACCTATGAACAAAAACTCACGGTCGATTTATAGGGGGAAAGTGGTTAACCTAAGTCTTGAGCGGGTCAAGCTTCCGAATGGATTTATCACTGAGCTTGAGATCATTCACCATCCAGGGGCGGCGGCGATCGTCCCTTTTATTAATGCCGATCATGTGATTTTAATCAAGCAGTACCGCCATGCGGTGGGGAGATATCTTTATGAGATTCCCGCCGGAAAGTTGATGAAGGGGGAAAGTCCGCTACGATGTGCTAAACGGGAATTGGAGGAAGAGATTGGTTATGAGGCCCAGCGGCTTCAAAAGCTTGCGTCCATTTATACCTCACCCGGATTTTGTAATGAGATCATCCACATCTTTTCGGCAACACATCTGGTAAAGACCGTTCAGAATCTGGATTTGTGTGAGGTGCTGGAAGTGATCGAGGTGCCGCTCCAAAAAGCTTTGCACTTGATTCAGAATGGCAAGATGCAGGATGCCAAAAGTATTATTGGCCTAATCATTGCCTCCTGGTGGAAAACCCACAAGTTGCTCAAATAAATATCCCTTTTTTACAAGTATTTTTCGCGTGTTTTAGCCATGAATATCAGGATAGAATCCCTGTCAATAATAGGAAAAAGATTGCCTTCCTTCGCCTATAATTTCCATCATTTTTCAGTCTCTTAGATCGTCCAAACTAGCCATAATTTCTCTTGCCCTTTCAATAGCCGCGAATAATGCACAAGATGATATATAAATGCTTATTTTAAAAGGGCTTCTGGTAAGTGTGAAGACGTCCATTTTTGGTTAGAAAGGGGGCATAAAAATTGCTTGATCCCCGTGGGGGCCTAAATAGGATAATAGACAGGTCCCTTGAGATAAGGGGAAAATGGGGTTTATCAAGGTCACGAGGCTCCTTTCGATCATCTGCCTCTACACTCTCTCCCTCCTCACACTCACAGGCGATCAACAAAAAAAAAGTCCTGAACGGCAAGTCCTACCTTTCGATCCCCATCAGGTCATCGAAAAGGTCCGCCACCCTATAAAACAACATCCTTACGACAAAAACACCTATCTGGTAGAGGCCTCATCCTATCGGGCAGAGTTTGGCCCGGACGGATTTGTTTACAAGACCAAACGAATGGGTGAAGCTGATCAAAGTGGGCGGGACTTGAGGTTCAGTCTGTCTGCGATCCGTGTAGGTCAGGAGAATTTGATCGGTCAGGATAGAAGCGCTTCTCGCATCACAGCAGAAGAGAATACTATTGTCTATTACCGGACGGCCGACATTCGTGAGATTTATGAGGCCAAAAAGATAGGGATCGAGCAGAGCTGGGAAATTCAGACGCTGCCATCTTCCGTCGGTAGCCTGCCGGGCGACCTGGCCATTGAAGGCCGAATCACGACACCCCTGATTCCCAGCCCGAATGCCCATGGGGGGCTTGATTTCTTCGATCAAGATGGTAAATACCTGGTCAGCTACAGCAAGGCCACTGTGATTGACGCCAAAAACCAATTCCTTGAAATCTCACCTACCCTGGTTACAGATGGTTCACCGAGATCCTATGTCGTTACACTTTCTCTCCCTGGTTCCTGGCTGGCTGAAGCCACTTTCCCGGTGATTGTCGACCCCCTGATTGGGACCACCAATATCTCAATCAATGCAGATGCCGGAGCACAGGACCGCCCCGCCGTAGCCTACAGTGGAACCAATTATCTGGTGGTCTGGCAGGATGGGACACCGGCGAACGCGATCGGTGGCAGCGGGCCGTCTGCCCTGGCAGACATCAAGGGGCAAATCGTGAACCCCGATGGCACCCTCAGCGGTACAGTGATTTCGATCGATTTAACGACTGGGACAGACCAGACCTATCCTGCTGTCGCTTATGGTGGAGGGTCCTGCGGTTATTTTGTTGTGTATCAGAATTATATTGATGCTACAAATCTTAATGACGTCTACGGGCGTTGCGTGACAACGAGTGGCACTACTCCGAATCCTGCCTTTGCGGTAGTCAGTGGCACCAGAGAAGATCTTTTTCCCGCTGTTGCATTCAATTCTTCAACAGGGGCGGATTTCTTGGTGCTTTATGGTGCAGGCTCATCAGGCGTCGCCGGGTCTCCTCCGATTTCGCTTAATGGCCAGCAAGTCACGTGCAATCCCACTTGTGTCAATGGCCTAAATGCCATGACGATCGGGTCCGTAACGGTTGCCGGGGGCTTGACTGCTCCTTATGTGATGCCCTCTATTGCCTTTGGATCAGGCCAGTTTGTGGTGGTGTGGGAAGATTTTGCGGCGGATACAGCAGGAAATGTTATCGCAAACACGGTTAGCAGCACATGGACTGTGGGAACCCCCTTCAACGTAGCAGCGACCACCACACCGGAGCGATTTCCTTCCGTGGCGTTTGGAGGGACCGACTTTCTGGTTGTCTGGCAGAACGGAGCTACTGGTGGATCTGCTGATATCTATGGGCAGCGCGTTCAGGTTACACCATCGATTGGTCCGATAGGCCCACAAATTTTCATTTCGACTGCCCTCAATGATGAGCGAACTCCAAAGATATCTTTCAATGGAACAAATTACTTAGTGGTCTGGCAGGATTCTAGGAACAGCACAACGACTCCTGATGTCTACGGTGCGGGTGTGACTCCATCCGGGAGCGTTTTGGACACCAACGGGTTCCCATTTTATCAAGGGGCTGCTGCCTCCACGAGTGTATTCAAACAGAATCCTGCGGTGATAGCGGGAGGGTCTAACTTCCTGACAGCCTGGAGCGATAACCGGAATAACACCGCTCAGGACTGTATCTCCTCACCGCAAAACTGTGATCTCT
>DATECO010000197.1:0-2493 GCA_035286865.1 Nitrospiria bacterium
GACCTTCTCTTTATGCTTCTTTGAAACCACGGGACCCATCTGGATCCCTTCCTGAAGGCCGTTGCCAACCTTCAGGGATTTGGCCGCCGCCATAAACTTCTCTTTCACGTCTTTATAAGCCTCTCCCACCGGGACCAGAACGGAACCCGAGAGGCATCGTTCGCCAGCGCATCCATAGAAAGAAGTGATCATAGAAGGCATGTTTCGATCCAACTCCGCATCGGGCATGACCAGCACAAAATTCTTCGCCCCACCCAGGGATTGCACCCGTTTCCCGGTCTCACCGCAGGCTTTGTAAATATAACGGGCCGTCGAGCTCTGCCCCACAAAGGAGATCCCTTTCAGATCAGGATGGTATAGCATCCCGTTCACTGCATCCTTTGCCCCGTGAACCATATTGACCACCCCTTCCGGAAAACCACATTCGTCGATGGCCTCAAAGATCCTGGTTTGGGTCATGGGCACCTGCTCGGAAGGTTTCACAATATAAGTATTCCCGGAAACAACCGCATAAGGAAGGAACCACCAGGGCACCATGGCGGGGAAATTGAAAGGGGCAATCACCCCAAAGACGCCGATCGGCTGACGTTCTGCCGTGCAGTCAATCCCCTGAGCAATATCCTCCAGGGTATAGCCCGTCATCATGGTCGTGACTCCGGTGGCGTGCTCCACATTCTCAATCATCCGCCGGACTTCCCCTCTCGACTCATCCAGAGTTTTTCCTTCCTCGGTCACCAGGGTTCTGGAGATGTCCTCAAAGGCGTTTTCAAAAAGGTCTTTCAGTTTAAACAGATACCTGGCGCGGGTGAGCGGAGGCGTGCAACGCCACTCCCAGTAAGCCTTCTTTGCTGCCTGGACTGCCTTGTCGATATCCTCGGCCGTGGAAAAAGGGACTTCTCCGATCTTATCTCCAGTAGCCGGGCACCAGACATCCCCATACTCTTTTGTCTTGGACTCGACCCATTCTCCATTAATGTAGTTCTTTACCCTTTTGATTGTCATTATTTGACCTCCCTTCTATGTCGGTGATCAGGGTGAACTGGGTCACCTCGCCCCCTGTCCCGGCCGTAGTGGAAATGGCGATGAGGGGCGCACCGGGGTTGGGGACCTTAGCGGAGATCCCTTCGCTGCATCGATTGGGCTTCCTCCTCCCATGGCGAGCAGAAAATCGGTATAGAAAGAGCACTGGATAATCAAACTCGAATTCCAGCCTCAAGGTCTTCTCTTTGAGTGAAGGGAGCATGCTGTTGCTCAAGGTCTTGTTCTCAATGAGGGCTTCTCTTTAACGTCTTACCAGATGAGATCCGTCATGAAGATATGAAGCAATGGTTTCGGTAAATAAAAAAGGGGCTTTGGGTCAAGTCACCAAAGCCCCTTTTTGTTGCGTGGTCGGACCTTACTTCGACATCACGTCAATGGTGGCGATCAGGACATTGCGTGTGAATCTGGGGTTATGGACGCCTTTGCTGCCATCGTACCAGAACAGCAAGTAATTCCAGAGGGCACGGACGACCGGATCAGAGGTAGCGAAGACGGGTTTGCCTTTCTCGCCACAGGCATCCTTGATATTTCCCAGCTGGCTCATGATCTTCTTGCCGTCCTGCATAATGAACGTGAGGGAAATCTGTCCGTGAATTCCCATGGGGATTTCAACCGCCTTGATCTTGCTGCCATCCATCGGCGTATTCGGGGTATCCTTATCCGTTTTTTCGTCCCATGAGGTCACGCATGCGATCTTGTCCTTGGCGGCCAGAATCTTCTTTTCGACTAACGCTGCCAGTTGCTTCAGCAACTGATCTGTGCCGGTCTGGACAAACGATTCCTTCATCTTCTCGCCATGGCAGGCATCGCATTCGCCGGCCTTAAACTCATGACCTCCTTTGCCCAACGCTTTGTGGCAGGCCACACAGGAGTCCCCTACAAAGATCGCATGGGGGGAGGCGGTATCGCCGGTGTCGTTATAGAAATAGACGTTCTTGCCGAAAATGACATCCGCTTGAGCCGCCTCGTGGGGCTGGGTGTACTTTATCTTCGGCTCGGTACTGTCCCAGGTCATACGACCGTTTCGTGTGTTGTGGCAGGCCATGCAAAGGGCGCCCTTGCCTACCGCCTTCACAGGGATTCCGTTCGGAAGCATCGGGATGTCGTTCTGGATGCGCAACGCCGCACCGGTGCTGTGACAGGCATCGCATGCGACCGATTTGACCTTGTCTTTTGTAAGCCCGAGGCTCCTGAAGTAGGCCTCATCCGGCTTGGAACCATCGGGCTTCATGATCCAGCCGGGATTCTCCTTCATCAACTGGGGCACCCACGCTCTGAATCCCTGTTCGCTGTGACAGCGGGCGCAGTGCGCCGTGGCATCCTTCCGGCCTTCCCAGGTGGCCTCATGGACCGCCAACTCATGATTCCCGTGCTTGCTCTTCTTCCATTCGGCGGCTGGGCCTTGGGCCGAGGCAAAGCCTACAACGACGAAACAAAGTACAAAAACCAGAA
>DATECO010000198.1:0-2644 GCA_035286865.1 Nitrospiria bacterium
TGGCGTGAATACCACAAACAACACGCCCAGTTCGTGATCGATACGATGCATAAGGTCGCCCCCAATATGACCTGGGATAATGTGATCGGCTATACCCCCCAGAGTCCTTACCACTGCGCCCGGTTGACCAACATGGCGCCCACCGGCAACTGGGCGGTTATAGATAATATCCCCAGCCAATCGGGGCGATGGAGACCAATTCCCGAATTGGCCCGTCACGCTATGCCGATCAAAGGTCTGTACGGAACCGGTTCAGCCTGGCACTTTGCCGGAATGGCCTCGGCGTCTCAGGGCTATAACTGCTACAAGGTGATGGCCGAGGATCTGGGTCTGGACCTGCCGCCGAATGCAAAGATACGGGGCTACTAAGGAAAAGATTTTTCTCAAATAAAAAGGAGGAAGAACATGCCAATTAATTATGATATCAAACCCAGGATTGTTCCCAAAGAGGCGGATGTCCTCATCATCGGCGCCGGGGCCAACGGTTTGGAGGCCGGCGCCTATCTGGCCAAGGCCGGCGCGAAGGTAGTGGTGTTGGAGAGACGCTATGAGATGGGCGGGGGATTGTTGACAGAGGAAGTAGCTCTTCCCGGCTACCTGCACAATACCCATGCCGTCTATATGATGATGGCGGATTATGCCCCGCTTTATGAGGACTTCAACGTGGAAGCGGAGTACGATGTAAAACATATCCATCCTCCTCTTCAGTTTGTCATGCCCCTCAAGGATGGGAGGGCGGTCTGCATATATTCAGACGTGGAGAAGACCTGCGCGAACTTTGCCCAGTTTTCAAAGCATGATGCGGCAAGTTACCGGGAGCTTGCCCAGTTGAGCCACGAGTGCGTGGATGAGTTCATCGGTCCGGCCACCTACGCTCCACCCCTTAGCATCATAGATGCGGTAACGAAGATGCAGGCCACCAAGGCGGGCCGTCTGGTGATGGAATATTCGGAAAAGACGGCTTTGGAGATAGTGGAGGAGCACTTTGAGAATGAACACATCCGGGGCTTGATGCTCTATACCCTTTGCCACTGGGGTGTGGAATACGATCAGTCGGGTCTGGGATTTTTGTGTCTTCTCTACCTGGACAGGTCCCGCAACTACCGGTTGGTCAGAGGCGGCACCCACGTAATGGCCCAGGCTTTGGGCAAGGTAATTCATGAGAATAAAGGGGTAACGGTCAATAATGTGCGGATCAAGCGCATTATCATGGAGGGTGGTGCGGCCAAGGGTGTAGAGTTGGATGATGGCGCCACGGTCATGGCCAAGGCCGTGATCAGCACCATTGATCCTCACCAGACCTTCCTCGGCTTGATTGGCGAGGATAAACTGGAGGGCGACTTTGCCGATAAGATCAAGAGTTGGCAGTGGGAGAAGTATGGTCTTTGCGGCGTCCATCTGGATTTGGAAGAGGCTCCGAATTTCACGGTTGCCGCGAAGGATAAAGGGCTCAACGAGGGCTTTGTCTATGTCCTCGGATTTGAGACGGAGCGGGATGTGATAGAGGAGTTTGACGCCATCTATAAAGGGGAACTTCTGTCCGACATTCGGTTCAACTGTTGTTTCCCATCGGTTCACGATCCGAAGCAGGCTCCAAAAGGAAGATGTACCGGCCTTATTTCCTCGATGGCGCCCTACGATCTCAAAAAGGGGGGTAAAGATAAGTGGCTGAACTATAAATTCCGCCAGGAATATATAGATAAGTCCATCGCCACCCTGACAAAATACGCCCCCAATATCGTAAGGGACAAGGTACTGGAGACCTATATCTCCACCCCCGCAGATGTGGAGAACAAGCTTGCCGACATGGTCAAAGGGGGGATCAAGCAGGGTCAGTACCATCCTCTCCAGATGGGTTACAACCGGCCCAACGATGAGTGTTCATCCACCCGCACCCCGGTAAAGAACCTTTATGTTGGCGGCGCCTCCACCTATCCCGGCGGCTGTGTCATCTGGGGGCCGGGCTATATTGCGGCCAATGCAGTGACGGAGGATCTGGGCATCAAGAAGTGGTGGAAGGAGCCGGAGAAGGTGACGCGAGCCAAAAAACTAGGGCTGTTGTAGGTAAGCATTAGGAAGATAATTTTAATCCAAATGGGTTTTAAAAACCGAATAATGACAGGAGGGAGAGATGAAACTAAAGGATAAAGTGGCGATCATCACGGGAGGAGGACAGGGGATTGGCAAGGAATATGCTTTGGGATTTGCCCGGGAAGGTGCCAAAGTGGTAATTGCGGAGATCAAATTAGAAAATGCTCAACAGGTCGTCAAAGAAATTGAGAGCCAGGGCGGCAAGGCCATAGCTGTCCGGACCGATGTTACATCCGAGGCTGATGCCAGTGAGGTGACTGAAAAGACGATTGCGACCTTTGGTCGGATCGATGCGTTGGTAAACAATGCAGCCATCTATTACGGCATCGAGATGAAACCCTTTGAGTTCATCAGTGAAAAGGAGTGGGATGCCATGATGGCAGTAAATGTGAAGGGGCTCTTTATTATGAGCAAGGCGGTAATGCCCCAGATGAAGAAACAGAAGAGCGGCTCGATCATCAATATCAGCTCTGGCACCTGGTTGTTTGGGATACCCTATCTCCTGCATTATGTAACTTCGAAGGCGGCTGTAGTGGGATTTTCGCGAGCAATG
>DATECO010000199.1:0-2703 GCA_035286865.1 Nitrospiria bacterium
CGGAATGGGGGGCACCCGCCTGCCGGCAGGCAGGTTGGAGGGGCGGCAGCCCAGCACGGGCCCTCGAATAAAATTGATGTGATGTATCGTTTTTTTGAGCTCTTCGATCTAAAAAATGTCCCAAAGTCGGAGCTCTTCCTGTATGCGGCCAAGAAGGATCTTGTGGCCCTGACCCCTCCCGTAAAGGCGTTTCTTGAAGAAAAGATGGCCATTGCCCTCTTCCACCATCCGGTCCTCCGGCCCTTCTGGCTTAAGGAACTTGGTGAGTCCACCCTTGGTGTTCTCGAGGGCATCTTTCCCCGAACCTGGATTCTGGACCCCAGGGAAGTCCCTCCTTATGCTGTAATCCCCGGCCTGAGGGTCGGGGATCGATGGATCACCGATTGGAGGGCCTTGGGGCATCTGAGCCAAAAGGAGCGCAGATTGGTCATCAAACCCTCAGGCTTTTCTCCGCTGGCATGGGGGAGTCGGGGGGTGACGGTGGGGCATGATATCTCGGAACAGAACTGGCAGCGAGTGATCGAAGAGGCCCTCTTGGCCTTCTCCAGTACCCCCTCGGTCCTCCAGGAATTTCATAAGGGGCGGCAGGTGGAGGTGGCCTATTACGATCTGGCAGACAGGGTGATCAGGGAGATGTCCGGCAGGGTCCGCCTCACCCCGTACTATTTCGTGGTGGATGAAAAGGCGGAGCTGGCCGGGATCCTGGCTACAATCTGTCCCCTCGACAAAAAACTCCTTCACGGAATGGTGGATGCCGTGATGGTGCCATGTGGGATACGGGCAAACGCATAATGAGCAAACCTTTACAAATGAAGCTCTATAATCTGGAATCTTGCTCCTTCTGTATCATGGTCCGCCGAAAGCTGGCCGAGCTGGGGCTTCAGTATGAGAAGATTGATGTCCCACCTTCTTACAACCTTCGCACGGAGGTGGTGAGTGTCTCAGGACAGCCGTTGGTCCCGGTCCTGGTGGATGGCGAAGTCGTGCTGGATGATGAAGATCAGATCATTGATTACCTCGATGCCACTTATGGGAGAAAAGAGGGGTAGAGAAAATATATGGATGAATGGATCAGGCTGTTTAAGAAAAGTGCCATAAAGCCCGAGGACCTGGATGGACAATTGGGGGCCACGCCAGAGGAGGTCAAAGAGGCTATCGAGGTATTTCCCATGAGGATCAATTCTTATTTCTTAGACCTCATGAAGGAAAAAGGGGATCCGATAGCCCGCCAAGTGGTGCCCAGCCCTGAGGAGTCGAGAGATGGGGCGCCCTATTTGGACGACCCGCTGGATGAGGAAAAAGATAGCCCGGTACCCGGCCTGGTCCATCGCTACCCAGACCGCGTTCTCCTTATGGTGACCACCCAGTGCCCGATCTACTGCCGCTTTTGCACCCGCAAGCGGATTATTGGAAGGCCTGGGATCGTGAGCATGGGGACAATCCGTCGGGGGATCGATTATATCCGAAACCACGGTGAGGTGCGCGATGTGATCCTGTCCGGGGGGGATCCTCTGATGCTGAAGGATGAGGTGATAGAGGAGATCCTTCAAGGCCTGCGGGCCATCCCCCACCTGGAGATCATCCGGATCGGGAGCCGGGTGCCCGGTGCCCTTCCCCAGCGGGTGACTGAGCGGCTCTGTGAGATGCTTAAGAAATACCACCCCCTTTTCATGAACCTGCACTTTAACCACCCCGATGAGGTGACGCCGGAGGCCAAGAAGGCCTGCGAGATGCTGGCCGATGCAGGTATCCCCCTGGGGAGCCAGACGGTGCTTTTGAAAGGGATCAACGATGACCCGCAGGTGATGAAGCGGCTGATGCAAAAACTCTTGACCTGTCGCGTCAAGCCCTACTATATCTACCAGGCCGATCTGGTCAGTGGGACCGATCACTTTCGCACCACGGTCGAGGCAGGGCTTGAGATCATGCGGCATCTGCAGGGCCACACCTCAGGAATGGCGGTGCCTAAGTATGTGATTGATGCACCCCACGGAGGGGGCAAAGTCCCCATCAATCCCCCGGATTTTGTGCTCGGCATCAATGAGAAGGAGGTGGTGGTCAAGAACTATGAGAATCAGGTCTATTCCTACCCTCAGGTGATCATCAAGCCAGAAGAGATTGCGGTCCACTCGGGAGAAACAAAAGAGGATTTAAAGTGAGCCGTTGACTTCCAAGATGCCTCCAAGATCGCTCCATTGCCCACCCCACGTTTTTTGGCAAACAATCTTCATACCCATCACGTCTTTCTTAATTGTGCTTTTTGATTGGCTTGGGCCGCAAATCTTGGCAGCCCAGCCGATCCAGAGCTTGCAGGCCCAGATCAACGCAGTCGAGGGTGACCCCCAACGGGAGGACGTGCTCCGGATGGTCGGGTCCGCTTCAGGGCAGGAATTTTCAGGCTTTCGGGTGGAGTTTGGTGTGGGCGAATTTCCGGAGGCCTGGAAAGTCCTTGTCCAATCCAGCCAGCCGGTGAACGATGGACTGCTGGCTGAGTGGAAGACCAGGGAGCTTGCTTCAGGGATCTATGCCCTAAGACTGACCGTAAAGGGCCTGGGCGGGCAGAGCCTCAGCGATCGGACAGTCGTAAAACTTCAGGCATTTCGACCAGACCTGGTGATCACTGGACTAGAGGCCAGGGTACAAGGTCCACAAGTGGCGATCACCAGCACTGTGGAGAACAGGGCAAAGCACCCGGTCCGTAAG
>DATECO010000200.1:0-2976 GCA_035286865.1 Nitrospiria bacterium
AGGGTCTCGTTACAAAAGGAAATCCCCTAGAATTCGGATTATGATGAATATATTGGAAAAGAGCAATACCCAGTTGTGGGTATTTAGAGGGGGGAAAACTGGGTATTTTTCGATGAAAAAGGGTGTATGCCGAATTATTCATAGGGGCTATGGGTATCTACTTTTGGTCCATCCGAATGATTCCATCCCATGAATCCGATGGGTGAGACTGCATGAGTTGTTCGCAGTGCTTGATGTAAAGGAGCGAGGGTCCATCTGCGGCATTTTCGCTCAAGATCTTAGAAAATACGTCTATGGCCTCTGGCCACAGCCTCATCTTGTATAACTGAAGTGCCGTGGAAAAATCTCGGCACAGTTTCCTTTGATTCTCATCGGACTCCTTTAACTGCGCAATCAACTCCCGAACCTCCACTGGCCGGAATTTTCCGGCCAGCAAAAACGTTCCAAGATCACGTGTCAAAAAATCGCCGAGGTCGGCCAGTGTCTCTTGGGATGTCAGAAGGCGAGTGCCCAGGTATTTATTTAGACCCTCGATCCGTGATGCCGTATTGACCATATCGCCCATGGCGGTGTATTCCAGATGATGGCCTCCTCCGACATTCCCGAGCAACATCTGCCCCGAATGCAGGCCGATTCGGGTCTGAAGTTTCGGACCGCCGGGTGATTGATTGAATCGATCTACTGCGCGGGAAATTTCAAGTGCTGCCAGACAGGCCTGGACCCTCAGCCTGGCATCCGGATGAGGACTTGCCCATATGGCGAGGCTTGAATCCCCTTTAACACCCAGCGGCGTGCCGCCGTATTGTTTTACCGGCGCAAAAATTCCCTCATAATAATCATTCATCAAGGTTTTCAGGTCCGCTGGAGACATGGATTCAGATAGGGCGGTGTAATTTTCCACATCCGTGATCAAGCAAGATCCATAGACTAACTGACCTCCCGATTTTAGACCTTTGAGACCTCGCGACAATTGGTCAACCACTGTATCGGGCAAGTAGTATCCAAAAGCTTCCTTAATGATTCTCCGCTCCCTGTTTGACTCAATATAATTCCACAGAACAGCCCCAAAACTCGCAAAGGGTGTTTGAAAAACAATCGGCGTGATCAAGGGAAACCAAAGACCGGCCATCTTAAATTGGGTGTATGCACTGCCTACCATAAATAGGATGAAGGCAGCACTGATTCCCATGGCGATGACTGGAGGGAGTAAGAGCCAGACCATTCCTATTGCTATACCCCAAAGCAAGATCATGAAAAGGTGAACGGGAAGATCGAGGGGCCGCACGTGAAAATCCTCCAGCAGGTTCGCAAAGGCGGTGGCACAAATCTCAACCCCGCTGAGGTACAGCCCGTTGGGTTGGGTAAAGACTGTATGAAAACCATCCTTCTGCTCACTCGAAAGGAATTCGGATATCCCGATGAATACCGCTTTTCCCTTGAAATCAACCGGATTGGCGTTGATCGCTGCCTTGGGACCCCATTGCAGCACTTCAAAGTAAGGAACAGTCGTGATCGTGTGGGGCGGCCCATAAAAATTGAGATAATGACTGTTGAGGCTGTATGCTTTTAAGAGTGCCCTGAGCAGATCGTTTTTCCTAATCTCTGCATATCTTCCCTTGGGGCTCTCAAACTCCTTCATCATGCGCTCGAAAAAGAATGTCTCGTTTCCGAGGATCTCCTTCATACTCAAGATAACTTCATCCACCTTTTTGCTGACGACAATTTCCTGATTTTGGAGGTTGATCACTCGTAAGGCAGCCCTCAGAGCTGCCTGATTCTTAGGATCTTGGCTGACCAGGGCAAGCTTGGGGTCCTTCAGCGTCTTTTTCAGAAGCTCGCTGAAGTCATCAAAGACCGGCGATGCAAAGATTTGGAGTACAGCAACCGGCGAGGTCGGCGTATCCCCAGAGCCATCCTTGAAAGTCCAATACTGGCTGACCCTCACCGGGACCTTGGGTAAGGGGAAGGCAGCCGCCAAAATAGCCTCCTGTTCGAGGGCCGGAATCGGTGGCACCAGCCTTTCAAAGGCTATTTCACCCGTGACCCGACCTGACTGATTTTTAATGGGGATGGTCTCCTTTTCAATATATTCAGCGAGGACTACGTTCCCCGCCTTCCGAATGGCCTTAGCGAATACAACATCGTCTCGTTCCTCATCCTTGAAGACAAGGTCAAAGACAATGACACTTGCACCCTCTTGGGACAATTTTTCAACCAGGCGTGCGTGATACGAGCGGGGCCATTTTCGGGGGTCGCGAGGGAGGTTAAAATGATCAGCAGATTGCCTATCCAGGGAAATGACAACCACATCGGAGGGCGGTTGCCTCTTTCCCCTTAGGTCGAATAAAAAGCCGAGACCGAAATTCTCCTCGAGGTCCATCCCAAAGTGGCTGAGAGATACCCCAATTCCCAATAGGCCGGTGAGCAGGCCCAAGATGATTGCCTTTCCTAAACGGGTCATCTCTGGCTCCCTTCAGTGATCAGTTATAGGGGCTTACGTCGCCCCCTCCATCCAAGCTTGCTCGCCGCACACTTCGATCAGTCGTGTGCGGCTAAGCTATGTACAAATCCAAGCCGGATGGAGCCTCCCCCTCTCGCTCGCTTTCGCTTGCTAAGTAGATTTGCACGAGCGGCACGGGGCAGCCAGTCCAAACATTAAAGCTTCACTTTTACCCCAACCCAGCAATAATCTTCCGGATGCCGCTCTCGAAGCCTGATCACCTAGCCGCTGTAGCTCGCTCGTGGCTTCTGCGCCGCCCCCCATCCCCCACTTGGTGGGGTGTATTCCGATCACCCTTTACCTCGAATCGAAGATGAGAGGTGACCTTCGATTCTCGGTACAAGCGGGTGTCGGGGCTCGAAGCCCTTGCGCTTCGCACATCGGCACGGTTCCAGGCCATGTTCGCTCCATCCGATCAGATTATCGCTGCTATCCCTGGATTAAGGTATCTCCTTTAGTTTTTGATAATCGATCTT
>DATECO010000201.1:0-2437 GCA_035286865.1 Nitrospiria bacterium
TTGCCAACGCGCGGAGGCTTGGAGGTAGGCGAATAGGGGCCTGTGTTCCTTGGGGTTAATATCTTTAAATTCGATTCCCATCTTATACACCCCTCCGATTAAATCACACCACTTCACAATGCTACTAATAGAGTCTGTGGCCTTTCTTCCGTTTCCCATGTTTAAGAAAATCCGGGTGGTCACCTCTTGGCCAATGGGGATTGGACTCAGGGTATACAGACCCATGCCACCATAACCGGCACTAAAGGGATAGGCCTGTATCGAAGTATCCTCCTCAGTAAGGAGCAATTCCGTCAATGCACTGAAGGTGACACGAGGGTATTTGCGCTTCTTGTCCATCATCTCTCTCGTATAGATTAATTCTGATCAATCAAAATAATCTTATCACTTACTTTCAAACTGTCCAACCGTTCTATGACTTCAGGTGCTTTTCCCATCTGGATTGAAATTCATCATAGGGAATAAAGATGGAATCCCTCATAGCCTCATCGATTGTCTTCTGATGGGCCAGTGCGGTCAATACTCTTTGAATGCTGTATGGGCCAAATTGGTCGACCAGGAATTTTACAGCCGAGAGACTCTCGTCATAGGCCAGATCTGCAAGTAGGGTGTTAAATCCCAGGAATGAGCCATGAAGCCTTGAAAGTTCCAGAAAGGCACCCTGTCTGACCCAGTCCTTGAGCGGTCGATCAACATCGTTTTGTGCTGAGTCCGGTTCTAGGTACTGAGCGATTCCCTCATGAAGCCAGGTTGGAACCCCTGAGCGAGTACGTTCGCCCACCTTCGAGACTCCCTGATCCGTCATCTGGCGAATAACGGCGTGCACATATTCATGGAAAAGGACGCGCCGGAGCCGGTCCAGGTGATCTTGATAGCCACCGGCGGGTATTCTTATCTTGCCATCAAATACTCCCCCTGACCATGCCGGGGCCCGTGTCACATCAAAAAATTGTTGTCCGGTATAGAGAAAGACGATGATCTCATGATCAGGGTAAAAAGAGAGGGCCTTGCCCACTTCACTGTAGGCCTCTTCCAGGAAATCCAAAACGGTTTTATAGAGGTCCCGATTTTCAGAACCCTCAAACTTGATTCTGAAGTGCCGCGTAGCCTCATGAATAAACTCTTGATGGGTCTTACTCTCCCGCTGTGCTTTGACCAGCCTGCCCCTGACCTCTTCATTGGACGGTTCGGTTTCCAGGATCTTTTGCCATACCGATATTGCCTGGGGAAGCCGATCATTTTGGTAATATAAATCGCCCAGCAGTGCGTAGGCCCGTAGGTTGCCAGGATCATCCCTGATAATTTCCCTGAGGATATCGATAGCCTCTTCTTCACGCTTCTGGCGGATCAGCTCTGACAGCTTATCATAGAGTTTATGGGAAGAGAGCTGGGTTCTGTCCTGCAGGATTGAGTGGGAGGCAGAGGAGTTGGGAATGGGATCGTGAGCGTCCATTCCTCCTGGGACGGATTCGTGGGATTTGTTTTCCGAGTGGGCCAAAGTGCCTAAGGAGATCGGCCCAGTGTGTGATGGGGGAAAGGCATTTGCCTCAGGCGCATTCTCACTAGCTTGCGAGGGTTTGATATGTGTGTTCACGGTCTGTTCCATCGGTTTTCCCTGTTGGAGGTCTAAGAGGATAAGGGCAATAAGAAACAAGGCGATACAGGTGAGCACGCCAATGAGCGTGGTGGGCGTCAGGTTTTTTCCGAACATAGAAGATCACTCTATTTTCTTTTTTTAAGTGTAGCGCGCTTTGGTGGGTTGTCAACGGCAGCAGGGGGTGGAATGTTATCCAGGGAAGATTTGTTAAAAGGTCAGGGTTCCTTCTAGGACAATGATGGTCTCACCTCCGACACGGACCTCTGTAATTTCATGGCCACGTGAATCCACCTCGATATAGATCGTGCTGGGGCGGTCCAGTTCGTAGCCCTGCTCACTGGTGATATGGGTGGTGGGTTTGACCTCGACAGCCCGATGTCGGACGAGATAGGCCCCTAGCGCACCGCTGGCACTCCCCGTGGCAGGATCTTCCGCAATCCCGATGGATGGGGCAAACATCCGGGTGTGGACGGCAGAGGTGGGTTGAACCGTCATCAGCGAAAAGACCATTGCCCCATGGGCCCCGTATTTTGCACAGAGCTCCTCAATCAAAAGGGGTTTTAACTGGATCTCCTTGACCGCGGTGAGGGACCTCAAGGGGATGATCATAACCGGGAGGCCGGTCGAGACTACCTCCACGGGGAACCGGTCTCTGAGGATCTGATTCGCATGGATGGAGAGCCCGGTGGCAAGCTTCAGGATGTCCTGCTCTGCCTCAATCCTGGCCAGGATCGTGTGCTTGGGTTCAACCATCACCACCTTCTGAATCTCCCCGTTTTTTACATACAGGTCCACAGGAAGTACCCCCATTCCTGTCTGCTGGTGGATACGGGTCACCGG
>DATECO010000202.1:0-4060 GCA_035286865.1 Nitrospiria bacterium
AGTCTCGGCTATGTGACCGATGAGGATATGATCATGGTCCTGGGTAAGCAGATGGGCATCCAGCACCAGGTCCTTTCCAGTGTTGCCATTGAAGAGGATGCGGTGAAACTGGTGCCTGAGACTCTTGCCCGGCGCCATCAGACCATTCCCCTTTTCGTAAAAGACAAGGTATTGACCGTGGCCATGGTGGACCCGCTGAATGTCTTTGCGATCGATGACCTCAAAGAGGCCACAAGTCTCGAGATTCAGCCTGTGGTGAGCACTGAGGCAGACGTTCTCAAGGCGATTGACCGCTATTATAATGTGACGGCTAGCGTTGAAGAGGTGTTGAGAGTTATCGATGATGATCGTCCTGGAACGGACCGCCGCTCTGGCCAGGAACGACGAGGAGGCCAGGACCGGCGCCTTGGGGAAACAAGTGAAGGAGGACCATACTGGATCAATCCACAGGGTCAGAGTCTGGCGCATGACCGCCGGTCAACCTCAACCTCCGCCGCAGGCGGATCAGGCGGGACACTTGTAGGAGGGGAAGAAGCAACTCTCGATCTCCAACGGGGTGCGGAGGATGCACCCATCATCAAGCTCGTGAATCTCATCATTGCCCAGGCGGTCCGTGAGGGGGCGAGTGATATCCATGTAGAGCCCGAGGCGGAGGTATTGCGCGTCCGCTACCGGGTGGATGGCCTATTGCATGAGGTAATGTCTCCCCCCAGGGATTTACATGCCGGGGTTGTCTCCAGGATCAAGATCATGGCAAACATCGATATTGCAGAGAGACGGATTCCCCAGGACGGCCGCATCCAGATGAACGTCGGGAAAAAGCAGATCGATCTGCGGCTTTCCACCCTCCCCACGGTTTTTGGAGAAAAAATCATGATGCGGTTGCTGGACAAGCGAAGCGTCGTGATCGGGCTGGGGGAACTAGGTTTTGCTCCCGACAACCTGGCCAAATATCAGCAGATGATTCAAAGACCCTATGGACTGATCCTTGTGACGGGACCCACCGGGAGCGGCAAGACCACCACAATCTATGCCGCCCTGAGCAGCATTAATTCAATCGAGAAAAATATCGTGACCATCGAAGACCCGGTGGAGTACCAGATTAAGGGAATCAATCAGGTCCAGGTGAACGCTAAGGTGGGGGTAACTTTTGCCACTGGCCTCAGGTCCATCCTGCGCCAGGACCCTAATATCATCATGATCGGTGAGATCCGAGACCGTGAGACTGCCACCATTGCGGTACAGGCGGCCCTGACCGGCCACCTGGTCTTATCCACCCTGCATACCAATGATGCCCCGGGGGCGATTGCCCGCCTGATCGACATTGGTGTGGAACCCTTCCTGATCTCTTCCTCCCTGATGGGCGTGTTGGCCCAGAGGTTGGTCCGAAAGATCTGTGCCTATTGCCGTAAAGCCTATACCCCGGTCCCGGATGTCTTAAAAGATCTAGGACGACAGGGTGAAAAACTGAGCTTCATGCGCGGTCAGGGCTGTCAGGAATGTCGGGGGACCGGATATTCAGGCAGGATTGCCCTCTTTGAGTTATTATCCATGAATGACTCCATCCGTCACCTAACCATCTCCAGAGCCTCGGCGGCTCAGATTCGCAGCCAGGCTCAGGAAACAGGTTTTAAAAGACTACGCGATGATGGCCTTCAGAAGGCAATTCAGGGGCTGACCACCCTGGAAGAAGTCTTCCGCGTCGCCCAGGACATTGAATAATAATGATGGGGAATACTTGGGAATAGCTTCAGCGTACTAATTCAGTTGCAGATCACTCTTACCTAAACGGCGCTTGCTGAAAAATCTTCAGGTCATGCTTCCACAGGTGCCTATCAGGCTTTACACCGGCCCACTCTTTCTCCGCGGGCACCTTCCTAGCTTGAACATAGATCGAAGTCTCCTATGGTGAATTGGGTGCCGCCACTGAGTGTAATAGGATTATTCAATTCATCGGTGCCCGTAAAGGTGTAGGTCGCTGTATAGGACGAAGGTGTGAGAACAGATCCCCCACCACTGAGATATTGATCCTTCTGTGCAATTTCGACAAAACGCAAAGTTGCTGTTACAGATGCTCCCGTCTTAATCTTGATCGTATCGTTGAAGGTTCTGGATGTGAGGGCTGGGCCGGAAGGGCTACCGGGATTAAGGGCGTAGCTAATTGTATATTGTGTGAGAGTGACAAAAGCCGGTGCGGGTGGAACTGCTACCGTAGGTGATGTCTTGTTCACAGAAAATTTCACATCGGCGGCATGGGCACCAAAAGGTTCAGGGTCAACTGCAGCGGTCGAATCACAATCAACCTGAAGTGCATCCACATCGGAAGTCTCCCCGCCACCTGCTGCTGTATCGTTGGGTGAAATTGTATCAATCGTGATACACAACCCCGAATCCCTCACTCCGCCGCACTGCCCACTCTCCTCACCGCATCCTGTCATAATTAAAAAAAGACCTGTCAGAAAAAGTGCCCGGAAAACTGCCTTAAATGAATTCCATCGTTTCCCTTGATCGATGAAAAACACGCTCTGTTTCACCCTGACCTCCTTGATTTCTCATCGAACATATTTTTAGAATGCCTGCGGATGTGACCCGATCAAATCATGCTCTGTGGAATGCCTTTATTTTGGAATCACTGTTGTAAAGTATAGCCGAGGGTTTCGTTTTGCGCAAAGCCAGGTAGAAAGACCGACCCTCGCTGGTCCGAATTGCGGTGTTTGCCTTCAGTTTTCTATCATAGGGATTCTACTGAGTTTTCTTTATGCGGTGATTCTTGATCTGAAACCGCAAAGTGATCCCATCGAGCACTGCCACACGCTTTTGTCTCTCTAGAGGCATTATGTAATGCGTTACATAATAGCCGTGGGTTTACCCATCCACTACAGGTAAAACCCCTCTCACATCGTTGCTCCTTTGTTCTTCTAACACCTTTTTGTACAACTGTTTCCAGACATGGCCGGGTTGCCTCTATTCCCTGGCATAGCCGTTGCATGGATGGGAAAGGAGTGTGATGTGAGGAATTTTCAGGCCAACTATTATGCAGTTGCGGCCACCGGCACGGGGCCCAATAATGCCGAGTCCAGTCTAGAGTCTCAGGTGGCAAAGATTGTTCCCAAATAGCACTAAATACCAGGAGGAATATCATGAACGGTCAACGGCGATCTTACAGTCAAAAACGAGAAGTGAGTGCCCAAAGGCGAATAGGGCAATCGGCGTGGATATTCGCTTTATGGATGGGCCTTGCCATCGCCCTTGGGCCGGGGATGGATGTGGCTTCTGGAATTGATACCTACCCGGGTGATACAGCCATCTTCCAGAGCGGAGGTACGCTCCAACCGAATGTGATGATTCTCTTTGACAACACGGACAGCATGAAAGATACAGTCCCGACTGGCCCCTCCTACGACCCGGCCACAAGCTATACCGTCACCAAAAAATGCAATAGCGCCAACTGTGTTTCCAATACCGTGTATCAATGCACCAGTGGCGCGAGTGATGGTGCGACCGGATGTTCGAAATGGACAGCCCTGGTCACCAATGTAAGCAGTGTGAAAACCACCTGTCCGGCTCCGGCTGCTAATCCGTCTGCAGCGCTGACGACCACAGGCCAATGGAACTCCACAGTGCACAATCTGAATAGTTCCGGGACCTGCGGAAACGGAAGCGGACTTTATGCCTTAGGCAACTGGATCAACTGGTGGCAGGTGGGGAAGACTATGGTCCGACCCAAAATAGACATCGCCAAGGAAGTGGCGAGCAACTTTATCCGATCGACTCACGGTGTGAGGATTGGCGTCTTAGTCCTCTACGACGATCTCGAGGGGGAGGGCGGCCCCATCTTAAAGTCATCGAGTGGTATATCCAATGGCTACCTCGCCACCATAAAGGACATGGACGCCACTTTTAGTGGTACATACACAAACCGTGAAGCCTTAGTAGATGCCATAAATGGGTTGGCCTGGTATGGAGATACCCAACTTGCTGAGGGACTTTTTGAGATCATGCGTTATTACCAGGGCGGGCCGTCGATTAATGGGGGTTTAACCTATACTTCACCCATCCA
>DATECO010000203.1:0-12816 GCA_035286865.1 Nitrospiria bacterium
CGATCTGACCGCCGATGATGAGCTGCGTCATCGAGGCAATGGCGAAGGCGATCACCGCTATGCCGCACAGGGCTAGAAATATGGTAAAGCCTTTTCCTGCCTCGCTGATCGGCTGAAAATGGGCAAAACCGAAAGAGGCTATTAACAGGGTGGTCAAATAGAGAGAATCAAACCACGGCCAGTCTTCAATCACCCTGTATCCAATGGTCCCGATGGCAATCACCAGGCCCACACTGACCAGTGCCACCTTGAGCCGTATGGAATAATTCATGCCGGATCTTCCATTTACTTCACTACTTCGCCCCCACGATCACAGTTCGTGGAACCGCATCCACCTCATAGGCATCACTCTCCCGAAATCCTGCTGCCTTAAGCCAACCCAAAACGCGTGAAACCGGATAGGCATTCCCCTCTGGCATGGCGGTGGCAATGAACATGGCAAAGAGGGCAGACTCCTTGGGGGATGTCCCAGTATCATCCGTGAAGAATCCATTGATCACCACTCGCCCCCCCTGCACCAAGGCGTCATAGACCTTCGAAAGAAGCTTCAGGTTGGCTTCCTCTCCATACATCTGGAGGATATTGGCCAGCAAAGCCAGGTCATATCCCTGGCCCAGGGGATCCTTGTGGAAGTCCCCTGCCCGGGTCATGACCCTTGTGGCCAAGCCGTATTTCTTAATATAGTTTTTTGTAATGGGGATCACCTGCGGGAGGTCAAAAACCAGGCCATGCAGCTTTAGATAGCGGGAGGCCCACTCCAGGGTATAGGTCCCTGGACCTCCACCGATGTCAATCATCCGTCGCACATCACCCGGATTAAGCCTGTCACTGATCAGCTTGGCGGCTGTGACGGCACGTCCATGCATGCCGTTGATAAAATTCCTGAGCTGCTGTGGATCTTTCTTGATCCGGTCTATGGCGATCCTGACCGGCTTCCCCGTTCGAACCGTTTTCTCCAGGTGGGTGATCTCTTCCCAGGTATCGTAGTAAAGATCAAGATACCCCTTAAATGAATATTTTCCTTCCGGCAATAAATAATCCGACCAGGCCGGTGAAAGCCGATAGCCCTTTGGCCCTTTTTCCAAGAACTCCAGGGCCACCAGGGCATTGCACAGTCGCGTGATCCCCTCGGGGTGGGCCTTCAGTCGCCGTGCCAGGTCCTGCGCTGTATAGGGCCTGGCAGCCACCGTTTCAAACACCCCCAATCGATTGGCCACCTGGAGCATCCTGGAGACGCTGGCCCCTTGCAGCATGGCCATCAGCTTTTCCTGCGGCCTCTGTGCTCCCATCCTTGTCTCAGCTTTTCTTGGGCGATCTGCCCACCTGCAATAAACGCCCCAGTATAGCAAATCCAGCCCACCATCACAATATTGCCATCCTGTCCATTATTCACCCACTATACGGGCCATCAGTTCACCCCGCAAGTACCCATAATAGCGGCTGAGCATCCTGTTTGAAAAAACCAGTAGTGTCGCCAGGGCCATGGTGGAATAGACCTGCCGGTGGCTGATTTTTACAACGGCCCGAGGGTTGAGAAGATCATCCGAGTGATAAATCCGCTGCAGGGTTCTCACCGCAAAAAGATGCGGCCAGAGGCAGGCCAGGCGCAGCCGGACTTCACGGCGTGGGATCGCCAGAATATATTGCCAGCCGCCTTCCAGGTGGTAGAGCGTCAACCTGATCAGATAGGCTAGAGGGCGCCTCAATGGTTTCGAAGCACCTGATCCCCTGAGGCCCTCTGGATTTAACCCAAACTCATTCAGCATGCTCTGCGGAAGATAGCAACGCCCCCTCGCCAGATCCTTGCCGATGTCCTTGAGGACGTTGGTCATCTGTAGGCCCTTGCCAAAATGCACCCCCAGTTTCTGCATTCGAGCCTCATCCCAGGCCTTAAGTGAGGGAAAATGTCCGATGAGCATCTGAGTCCAAAACTCACCGACCACACCGGCCACATAATAGCAGTATTGATCCAGCTCGTGCCCCGAAGGGAGTGCCCTGAGCATCCCGCAGGCCTCTGTTGGAAAATAGGTCAGGTCCATCTCCATCCCCTTGGTGAGTGTAACGACTAGGTGCCGGATTCGGTCCTGATCCTCTCGAGAGAAACCCTCAAAAATCTCAAAACACTCCCCAAGGTGTTCCAGAAGCACCTTTTCTGCAAAATCACCCTGGTGTTCAACCAGACTGTTCTGTATTTCCGTAATGGTCTGGCGAGAAATCACACCAGATTCGAATTGCTCCCGAAAGAGACAGAGATATTTGAGACGTTCAGTCGATGGGATCAGATCGGTATCCGCAATCGTGTCAGCCGCACGACAAAAAAGATAGGCAATCCCCAGTTGATCGCGTAGCTTTCCAGGCACCACCCAGAGGGTAAGATAGAAGGATCGAGAAACCTGCTTGAGAATTTCCCACAGGATTGACTCTTTTTCTGACCTATTCATGACCGCCCTATTGTGATCAATTAAAGGCGAAAAGTCAAAGGATAACACATTTTCTTTACTTGTTTTTTGGCCTCTGATAAAATGATCTTTGAGAAGACAAGCCTATGACCTCCCTGACCGAAAGGGTCCGTGAATTCGCCTACGGGATTGGTTTTGACCTAGTGGGGTTTTCATCGGCAGATCCATCGCCCGAGCACGAACAGGCCCTCCAAGCATGGATTACAGCCGGGTACGCCGGAGAAATGGCCTACATGGCCAGGGATCCTTCACGCAGGGCCAATCCCAAACAGATATTGCCGCAAGCCAAGACCATCATCTGCTTGGCCATCAACTACTATCCGGGAGTTCATCCTAAAAAGGATGGACGCAGTGGCAGAATCTCCTGCTACGCCTGGGGCAGGGACTATCATCGGGTGTTGGAGGAGAGATTGGATCGTCTGGAGGAATACCTCCGGAAAGAGGCAGACCGGCCATTGAAGATCAAGCGATATGTGGACTACGGGCCAATCTTGGAGCGGGCCTATGCCAACCGGGCCGGTCTGGGCTTCATTGGGAAAAACACCATGCTGATTACTGAGGAATTCGGATCGTGGGTCTTTCTGGCCGAGCTGATCACCGACCTTGAGCTTGAGGTCGACCACTCCCCCACACTGGGCAATGGGCCTGCCTCTCAGTGTGGAAGTTGCTCCCTCTGCATAGATGCCTGCCCAACAGGGGCCATCGTGGCTCCGTTCAAGCTCGATGCCAGAAGATGCATCTCCTACCTTACCATCGAAAAGAAGGGTGAAATTCCAGCGGATCTCCAGCCTGAGATGGAAGACTGGATCTTCGGATGCGACGTCTGTCAGCAGGTATGCCCCTACAATCAACAGACCCCGATCGCCAAGGCTCAGGATTTCACCACGGGGGCGGGTCCGTGGCTGGACATAGAGGAGATCCTTGCAATGGATGAAGTGAGGTTCAAGGCCCGCTTTCGGGACACCCCACTGCTTCGGCCCAAATATCGTGGGCTTCAGAGAAATGTGATGATCGTGGCAAAGAAAGGGTCGGGTTAAATTGACAGCAGTCTCCAGAAAGATGAGGATCACCGAGATCAGCCCCCAGATGGTGGAGGAGATCCGGAGCTTTCGTCTGGGGCCGATTCCCCCGGACACCTCGACAGATTTTACTTTTGTCCCAGGACAGTTTGTGCAGATTAGTACAGCCCCCCAAGAGTCGGCCCATTTTGCGATCGCCTCTGCCCCTGAGGATCGGCCCTTTCTTGAATTTTTGATCAAGAAGGGCAAAGGAGTGGCAGGGGCCATGTTTGACCTGGGTGTGGGAAATGATCTGGAGATCACCGGTCCTCAGGGAAAGGGATTCCCCATTGATGAGCATAAAGGGAAAAACCTGCTGCTCATCGGCGTAGGAACGGGAATCGCCCCTCTGCGGTCTGCTCTCAAATCGGTACTCGGTAGAAGGGAAGACTTCGGTGATCTTACCTTCGTATATGGTGTGCTGACTCCCCAACACTTTTGCTATATGAATGATTTACACCATTGGAGCCGTAATAGTGTCCAGGTCCATCTGACTGTGACCTTTCCGGAGGGCACTTCTTGGAAGGGCCATGCTGGATTTGTCCAGGATGTCCTCAGGAAGATAAAGCCGAGCCCCACAAACACTGTCGCCCTGCTGGTCGGCATGAACCAAATGATCCAAGACAACACCCAACTCCTTCTGGAGATGGGGTTCGCGCAAGAAAATATCCTGCTCAACACCTAATGTGTATGGCCTGGCCTCTGGCTCTGCCAGGGACGGGTCCCTGAATAAAAATAATGAGACCCAAGGCCGTTCTTTTTGATTTGTGCGATACCCTACTTATATTTGATCCCCAGAGACTCCCCCTTGTCCAGGTAGATGGACAGGTGATCAGATCCACCACCGGCATTGTTTATCAGAAGCTCGCGCTGCATGTCTCCCTGTCCTTTGAGGCATTTTATGGCGCCTTTGTGCAGACCACCCAGGAGATCGTCCAGGCCCGGGAACAGGACCACCATGAGGTGACCTCTGAAGAAAAGTTTCAGCGGGTTTTGCACCGCCTGGGTCTGGGACCGGATCAAATCCCGGCCCCGGTGCTGATGCAGGTTGTGCTGACCCACATGAATGCCCTGGCATCAGCCTTATACCTGCCTCCTCCACACCGTCAAGTCGTGGAGGCCATGAGGCAGAAGTACATGATCGGCATTATCACAAACTTTGACCATTCCGCAACCGTTCATGAACTCCTGGGGCGGGAGGGCATTGGGGCCTATTTTGAACCGGTGGTCATCTCGGCGGATGTGGGGTGGAGGAAGCCCAGGCGGGAAATTTTTCAGAAGGCCTTGGACCTCTTGAAACTTGAGGCACAGCAGACCGTCTTCGTCGGAAATGACCTAAAGATCGATGTAGGCGGGGCACACGCAGCCGGGATACCTGCCATCTGGTTCAACAGGCACAATGAGACCCCAACCCTGGACCTCCCCGTTCCAGATTACACCCTCTTTAGCCTGGAAGACCTCCAAAGAGTACTTTAAAAAAGCGAGGATCAGGCTTGGCCTGTCAGAGCGCGGGGCGTGGGGGCAAGGGACGTTATTCGTGAATCGTGATTCGTTAATCGTGGGAATTTCAGAACGGTTAACGGTTAACGGTTAACGAACCCTAGCACGGGCCCCCACATCAAAAAGGATAAGAGAACTTCGCCATTTCTACCCTTTCCAGGGCCTTCTTCACGAACCCGTGGATATCCAATTTCGCTTCAACCCTTTTCACTTCATCCACGGTGCATCTGACTGCGGGGTGTTTGGGGACGAAGAGCTTGCAACAGTCCTGATCCGGGATGATCGAGGTCTCGTAGGTACCGATCTGCTTGGCTTGCTGTATGATCTCTTCCTTGTCCATCCCGATGAGCGGGCGCAGGACCGGTAGGCAGGTCGCTTCCTGGATCACGGATATATTTTCCAATGTCTGGGAGGCGACCTGTCCCAGACTCTCACCGGTCACCAGGGCCTGCGCCTGGTTGCTAGTGGCGACCGCGTCTGCGATCCGCATCATGAGTCGGCGATATAGGATGACACGAAGAGAAATAGGAGCGCTCAATACCACCTCTCGTTGTAACTCCCCGAAGGGGACCAGATAAAGCCTTGAGTGGTATTGATATTGCGTGAGAAGTCTGGCCAGGTCCCTGGCCTTTTCCTGAGAAGCCCGGCTGAGAAATGGGTGGCTGTGAAAATGAATGAATATCAGACGGGCCCCCCGTTTCATCATTCGGTAGGCCGCCACGGGGGAATCGATTCCCCCTGAGAGCAGGCAGATCACCTTGCCACTCACACCCACCGGCAGACCGCCCGGTCCCGGGAGCTTTTGAAAGTAGCAGAAGGCCTCCTGGGGCAGAACCTCGATGTGGATGGTTAATTCTGCATCTTCCAGGTCCACCTGGGCCCCACTGGCCTGTTTGATATAGGCCCCCACTTCTTGATTGATCTGCATAGAATTTAGGACAAATCGCTTATCGGCACGTCTGGCCCTCACCCGAAAGGTCCGAAAGGCCATCTCCTTCACCAATCGGCCTAGGGTCTCCTTTATCGATTCAAGCTCCAGGGGAACCTTATGAGCAGGTGAAAAGTTGGCCACCCCGAATACCTTTCCCAGTCTTTCCTGTATAGCCTCCCAATGGGAATCCTTCTCAAGCTCCAATACAATCCGGCCTTCTTGTCGCAGGGCCTGCCGAACCCCGGTCCCCCGAGTGGCAATCACAAGATTTTTCACTAGCTGCCGAAGGAAAAAAGGCCGGTTTTTTCCCTTCAGGGCAAGCTCGTGATAATGAATCACCACACTATCCATAGTCTAAAGACCCTTCACGCAGAATCACCTCAAACGTTTTCATCTACACCGAGATTCTATCACAGGTGATACATCAAGGGTATCTTAATTAATGGGAGTTTCAAACAACTAAGGTGGGCGGGTTGGTGTCCGTGAGGAGGCCCGTTAGTGGCCACCCGCCTAAGGTGGGCAGATGCCGGGCTTATAAGCGCTGCCGACCCTGCCTGTCTGCCGACAGGCAGGCCGAGGAACTGGTCTCAGGCCGCACGAAGGCTTAGTCTTATAAACAGATTAATTCGTTGATGAGTGGATTGTTGGCAGGGGGAAAGGAGTACATCGGGAGTTCTCGAGGTGGGACCCACCTAAACTCCTGACATGCGAGAGGCTTGACCTCACCGACCGAAATGGAGCAATTGTAAAAGTACAGGATGACCACGCTGTGGGGATACGGATACAGAACCTCATGCACCAAATTATGAATGACCACCTCCACGCCCATCTCTTCCTTCAATTCACGACGCAGACACTCCTCAAGAGATTCACCCGCCTTCCGTTTACCCCCAGGAAATTCCCACAGGTCTCCGAATAATGCCTCCCTCTTTCGCTTGGCAATCAAATAACAACCTTTTTGACGGATAATGGCCGCCGCCACTTCAACGAGCAATTCTTATTCTCCATCCCAACTTTGTTACAGAGCGGGGACCCGGGAAAGGGGAGCCGGTTCGCCGCCCTGCGCGATGAGACCTTCGCCTTCTATGATTTTAAGGCTTCATCCGCAAGGTCCATTCATAAACAGAGTCCAGAATGTTTCGTACAGAGATCATACCTGAAGGTTTGCCCTCCCGGGTGGCCAAGAGGTGGCGGACATGGTGTTCTCCCATCACTTCGTGGGCCTTGTCAAGAGATTCGTCCTCATCGATAGAATAAACCGGATAGCTCATCACTTCCTCCACCTGGGTTGCCACCAGATCCACATCCCGTGCCAGCACGCGCCTGATGATATCCGTTTCGGTGATGATCCCCACCACCTCGTCATCCTTGGTCACGACCAGACTGCCCACACTCTCGCAGGCCATCTGCTTGGCCGCCGTCTTGATGTCCTTTTGATAATCGATGGTCACCAGGCGCGGGCTCATGATCTTCTTTATGGTAAGCCTTGGAATCATACACCGTACTCCATGCCACGGGCATCCAGGGCTTATTATAGCAGCTTTTTGAAAATCTGCACCGAAACGGAGGGGGATTAGGATCACTCCCTGTGACGAATCACACCGACTCGCGCTGACGGATTCTCTTCGCCACAAGGTCGGCCAGTTTTGGATGGACGCCCAGACAGCGGGAAAATTTCAAGGCTCTAATGGGGATGCGGGGTATTGGGATTGGGGGCCATAAAGACGAGGAGGACCAGCCGCTGGTTTCCGAGATTGGTCACACCGTGTTCTATCCCGGCCGGGGCCAATGTGATCTGCTGTTCACCCAGTTCCTTCTCTTCGCCACCGATCTTGAATATCCCCTTACCTTCCAGGACATAGTAGACCTTGTCTGACTCCTGATGCGTATGGGGTTTCTGGATTTGCCCCGGCTCGAAGCAGTAAACGTCACAAAATAGATGTCGGGTGTCAAAAAGACCAATCTTCTTCATCTTCTCGGGTGAGAAGGCCATTATCTGCTGAACATTCCGATCTTCCATGATCGATCTTACTCCCTACTCGGCCAAGGCCTCCAAATACCGCTCGGCATCCATCGCTGCCATGCACCCTGTGCCGGCTGCCGTCACGGCCTGGCGATACACATGATCCTGCACATCCCCCGCCGCAAAGACTCCAGGGATACTCGTCGCCATCCCCGTCTTAGTGATAATATAACCTTTCTCATCCAATTCTAATTGATCGACAAATAACTGGGTATTCGGGGAGTGCCCAATGGCGATAAAGACACCCTGACATTTCTTCTCAAGGATCTCATGGGTCTTTAGGTTTTTCAGCCTGACCCCTGTCACCAGGCCGCCTTCCTCGCCCAGGATTTCATCCACAACGGCATTCAAAATAAATTCAATCTTTTTATTCTTGAAAGCCCGCTCTTGCATAATCTTTGAGGCCCGAAGTTTATCCCTTCGATGTATTACCGTAACCTTCGTGGCAAATTTGGTCAAAAAGAGCGATTCCTCCATGGCGGTGTCTCCACCTCCCACTACCATGACCTCTTTCCCTTTGAAAAAGTAACCATCGCAGGTTGCACAGGCAGACACGCCATGACCCATCAGTTTTTTCTCCGATGGCAGCTCTAACAACTTGGCAGAGGCCCCGGTGGCAATGATCAGGGCCCTGGTGGGGTATTCATCTTCCCCTTCCACGATCACCGCGAAGGGCCTTTTCTTAAGATCGACCGACGTGATATCGCCTCGGACAAACTCAGTCCCAAATCGCTCGGCCTGCTTTCTCATCTCTTCGATTAACTGGGGACCCTGGATGCCATTCGGAAAGGCAGGATAATTCTCGACATCCGTGGTGATCATCAATTGGCCGCCTGCCTGGGCCCCTTCCACCAGGAGCGGTTTTAAATTTGCCCGGGCTGCATAGAGGGCCGCTGTCAATCCAGCCGGACCCGAACCCAAGATGATCAGATCTCTCATATTGGAGGCCCACTCATTTTCAAAATCTTAGCATTAAAGGTGCCCCAAATCAATACCACCGATTGCCATCCTCTGAATTCATCCCATTTCCCCTTGACAAAGAACTCTTAAAAGATTACGCTACGCACAACCTTGGCCTTCAGCAGATCAGTCCATGGCGGCTAAAGGGCACTTGGATTTTTGTACAAGTGGCCGGCCTTATGGGGCAGTCGGAGAGGGGAGCAGTGGCTATCTTACGAAAAACCCCCTGGATGTTTGTTTTCTTTATCTTTACAGGGGGACTTCTAGGAGGCGTCCTGGGTGAGATCCTTAGGGCTCTCTCACCGGATGGTGTGATCAGGGATCTCTTTCTCATAGGTTTCGACCCGGGAATTAACCCCCCTTTCACACTGAATCTTCACCTCATCAGCTTGACTGTGGGTTTTACGGTCCGGGTCAACCTCCTGACCCTGCTGGGGATGATTCTGGGAATCTATATTTACAAACAGGCATAATCGTTTCATTCTCCAGTAGCAAATCCACAGTCACTTGTTAAACGCCATGGGTCAGGGGTGACTGATCTTAACCCCAATATCTATCTCCTTCAGTTCCTTGATCCGGTCCCTCAACTCTGCCGCCCGTTCATATTCCAACCGCTTGGCGGCCTCCCGCATCTCCCGTTCAAGGCTCTGGATAAGATGGGGGATTTCCTCTTGAGGAATATAGGCCTCTCCTTTTTCAGCCGCAATCGGAACCGTATAATAATCCGCCTCACACACCTCATAAAGACCTTCGTGGATTTCCTTGCGGATGGTCTGAGGCGTGATTCGGTGGGTACGATTATAGTCCATCTGGATCTTCCTGCGGCGCTGGGTCTCCTCCTGGGTGAATCTCATGGAGGCAGTCACGGTGTCCGCATACAGGATGACCTCCCCCCGTACATTTCTTGCGGCCCGACCTGCGGTCTGGATTAAGGAGGTGCGGGAACGCAGATACCCCTCTTTGTCCGCATCCAGAATCGCGACCAGCGAGACCTCCGGGATATCCAGCCCTTCCCGGAGCAGATTGATCCCGATCAAGACATCAAATTTCCCGAGTCGCAGATCTCGGATGATCTCCACCCGTTCAAGCGTAACAATCTCGGAGTGAAGATACCGTACCCGCACTCCCAATCCATGATAATATTCCGTAAGATCTTCGGCCATCCGCTTGGTCAGGGTAGTCACCAAGACCCTCTCATTTCTCTCCACCCGGTGCTTAATTTCGGAGAGCAGATCATCCACCTGACCCTTCGCGGGCTTCAGGGTAATCTTGGGATCCATGAGCCCCGTAGGCCGAATGATCTGCTCCACCACCCGCCGGTTTGATTTCCCCAACTCATAGGGTCCAGGGGTGGCCGAGACATAGACCGCTTGCTTGACGCAGCGCTCAAATTCCTCAAAGTTCAAAGGGCGATTATCGAAGGCCGAGGGTAACCGAAATCCATACTCCACTAAGTTAATTTTCCTGGAATGGTCCCCCGCGTACATCCCCCCGATCTGGGGGACGGTGGCATGGCTCTCATCAATAATCAATAGATAATCCTTGGGGAAATAGTCCAGCAGTGTGGGGGGAGGCTGTCCTGGGCTGCGCCCGGTGAGATGTCGTGAGTAGTTCTCGATCCCTTTACAGTAGCCCACTTCTCTGATCATCTCCAGGTCAAACAGGGTCCGCTGCTCAATCCTTTGGGCCTCTACCAATTTGCCTTCATGTTTGAAATAGGCGATGCGCTCCTCCAGCTCCCTATCTATACCCGCCAGGGCACGCTCCAAACGTTCTGGTGGGATGACATAATGACTCCCTGGGTAAACAGCAATCTTGGGGAGTCGCCGGACCACCGATCCCCGCAAAGGGTCGATCTCCGAGATTGCTTCTACTTGATCCCCGAAGAGCTCCACCCGTATGCACCTGTCCTCAGAAGCGGCTGGAAAGACCTCAATCACGTCGCCCCGCACTCGAAAGGTCCCTCGATGAAAGTCTATATCATTGCGTTGATACTGGATCTCGACCAGCTTTTTGAGGATGGCCTCCCTATCCACCTCCATTCCCTCTTCCAGATAGAGAAGCATGCCATGATAAGCCTCCGGAGATCCTAGACCATAGATGCAGGAGACCGAGGCCACGATAATCACATCGTTTCGCTGCAAGAGCGCACTGGTGGCCGAGTGGCGCATGCGATCGATCGCATCGTTGATGGAGGTGTCTTTCTCAATATAGGTATCCGTCTGGGGGATATAGGCCTCAGGCTGATAGTAATCATAATAGCTCACGAAGTACTCCGCGGCATTATCTGGAAAGAAGGACTTGAATTCACGATAGAGTTGTGCAGCCAGGGTCTTGTTGTGAACAATCACCAAGGTGGGCTTTTGGACACGTTCGATGACCTTGGCTATCGTAAAAGTCTTACCGCTTCCCGTCACCCCTAGGAGGACTTGGTGCTTCACTTCCTCGTCCAGCCCCTGGGCCAGAGCACAAATGGCCTCCTCTTGATCGCCCTTGGGACTAAAGTCTGAGACCAGTCTGAACCTAGGCAAATCAGCCACCCCCTTAGATAAGAAATCATACCATAATCTCACCCCTTCGACTACCTTCTACCCACTGAAGTTTTCGCTTGACACCTACTTTCAATACGGGTTATAAAGAAATTATAAATCAATTACTTTAACTTGTGTGTGAGAGATGGCATTAGAGCGCCGCGAACTGGCACAATGGAAACCCATCCAGGAGGGCCTGGCCAAGATCACTGGCCTATCCTTACTGGCCTACGACTCCAAAAAGACGGCAGTCCTCAGCGAGACCCTTTGCGAACCCAGCCAGGACAATCGCCTCTGTCACCTTCTGCAGGAAAACTACCACCAACTGGCACAATGTCATGCCCATTGTGGCAAGAACATTCATTCGGCCTCGGAGAGTCAGGAGGCCGCCTTCTTTACCTGCTATGCCCACCTCAACGTCTTCGCCATCCCGGTCATCGTGAACCGCGATACGCAGCTGGTCCTCCTGGGCGGCAAGACCTTTTCCTCCTATGAGGATTTCGCCCGATTCCGCGACCTTTCGGAAGAGCTCAACATGGAGCCCCAGGAGCTCCTCAAGGAGGTCAAGGAGATCAGTTTCAAGGATACCGACTTTCTGAAATCGACCGCCAAGTTGATCCAGTCCATCAGCTCTGCCCTATTTGAGGCCCATCATCATCGAGAAAAATTTGAAACGACCTCCACGCGGCTCATGACCTTGTTTAATATATGCACTGAGCTCAAGGACGTTCCTAATCCTAAAGATTTCTACCCCCTCATCCTCAGTGCCCTGGGGGTTCTTTTTGATGTTGGGACGGCTTCTATCCTGCTTCGGGATGAAAAGGGAAAGGGATTTAAAACCGTCGAGGCCTTCGGTTCCAAGAAAAATCTTCTCTCCCATTACCAGGCCTCTGACACCGAAGGCCTTTTTGGAAGGCTGATCGAGAAAAAGCAGCCGCTTTCCTGCAAGGTGGTATTTGAGCTTCTCAAGGCAGGGTTTCCCCAGGACATCTCCTCTGTCTACCTTTTCCCCATCCCGAAAGTCGATGTCACCGTGGGTGCCTTGGCTATCTTTGACACCCCCTTGTCCGATGAGGAGGTCCAGATCCTGACCAATCTTTGTGAGCTCTTGGGCATGATCCTGGAGAAACACCAGCTGGTCCACCAGCTTCGGGCCCGTCAGACTGACCTGACCGTTTTCAACGAGATTATTGAGGCCGTCGCCTCACCTCTGGAATCCGAAAAACTCTTCGATGCGATCCTCGAAAAGTCCACTGAACTCCTCGAGGCAGAACAGGGCTCATTGCTCTTGGTTGATCCGGACACCCAGGAATTGAGTATCAAGGCCATTAAGGGACTGAATAAAAAGATTGTT
>DATECO010000204.1:0-2354 GCA_035286865.1 Nitrospiria bacterium
CCCATCGCGGTCTTCATGGGCTATTACCTTCAACACTACAGGCCAGGAAGGGTCGGCGAGATCTCAGCCATCGGCATGACCCTGCTGATCCTGGCGGTAGTCCTGGGCCAGGTGATTCCCGGTACGGAATTGGCCCCCTACTTTGATTTTGACAAAAGTGCTCTGGTCTTTCTGTTGGCGGGTTATGGATTCGTGGCCTCTGTGTTGCCGGTCTGGATGCTGCTCGTCCCCCGGGACTATCTCTCCACATTCATGAAGATCGGCATTGTCCTGCTACTGGGTGTAGGGGTCCTGGCCATGGCCCCCACATTAGAGATGCCTCCCACCACGCGTTTCCTGGCGGGCGGCGGTCTGGTCATTCCAGGCATGGTCTTCCCGTTCGTCTTCATCACAATCGCCTGCGGGGCCCTGTCAGGATTTCACTCTCTCATTTCTTCTGGGACCACCCCGAAGATGCTAGAAAAGGAGTCTGATGCCAGGATGATCGGCTACGGGGCAATGCTGATGGAGGGCTTTGTGGGAATCATGGCCGTGATTGCGGCGTCTATCTTAATCCCCGGCGACTATTTTGCCATCAACAGCCACTTTGGATCAGAGATCCTGGCCGAGGCCGGATTTCCGGTCGGCCGGATCGGGGAGCTCTCCGAACTGGTGGGTGTAGATGTATCTGGGCGACCTGGCGGTGCAGTATCGCTCGCGGTCGGGATGGCCTCGATCTTCTCATCCCTTCCTGGGATGAAATCCCTTATGGCCTACTGGTATCAGTTTGCCCTGATGTTTGAGGCACTTTTTATCCTGACCACGATCGATGCCGGGACCCGGGTGGCCCGCTATCTGGTCCAGGAGGCAGGGGGATATCTTTATAAGCCTTTCAAAGAGATCGGATGGCTGCCCGGGACGATCGTGGCCAGCCTTCTGGTAGTCTTTACCTGGGGTTACTTAATCGCCACAGGCAGCATCGCCACGATCTGGCGCATGTTTGGGGTGGCCAATCAACTGTTGGGGGTCCTGGCCCTCTGTGTGGGGACCACGGTCCTCATCAAGATGGGAAAGGTCAGGTACATCTGGACCACGCTGATCCCCATGCTCTTTATGGCCGTCACGAACCTGACTGCGGCCTACCAGCTCTTCTTTGAGTTCGCCCACAAGGCCAGGACAGTTGCCACACCGGCCGAGGCAATCACTTTCCAGTTAGATGCGGCCCTGGTGGCGGCGATTGCGACACTGGCAGTCGTGATTCTCGTGGACTCAGCCATCAAGTGGTACGGATATTTGATCTTAAAAAAACCCATGACCAGCAGCGAAGTCCAGCCCGACTCACGAGGTGAAAAGGAGGTTTATCGCCTCCCTCCCCACCCCATGTGCTAGTAGGCTGTTGAAGGGAATGAACTTTCCTTCGCAACCTGCTATTCTGAGGATTCATCGTTTTCTTGATCTTCCCCGGACCGGGCCTTGTCCATTTCGGCCTCAAAGTCCTCACCGACATCCTCGCCGAGCTCCTTTCCCATTTTCTTCATCCACCGGGCCATGCTTTGTGGATCCTTCTCATCCAAACCCGCCAAGTGACTGGGATCGGCGAGCGACTCTAACCGTGATTCCTCAGATCGAACTGTGGCAAATCGCGAGAACAACCGGGTCAGATCCTGACTTTTGCAGGATGAGCAGGAGAGTGCCTGTTGGGCGTTCATCCTCATGACCAGAAAACTCATCTTTTTTTGACATTGATTGCAACGGTACTCATAAATTGGCATTGTGAACCACTTCTCCAAAAAAGTGATTAGTGTTTAGTGATGAGTGAAGAGCGGGCAAACCTTTTTCCCCTCTATTTACGGATCACTAATCACCCTTCACTGTGGTTATACCATCCGTGCTACCGTCAAAACATACACAGCCTTTGCCCCTGCACGCTTCAGCACCCGAGAGCACTCATCCACCGTGGCCCCCGTGGTGAATACATCATCAATCAACAACACGCCAAGGTCGCATACCTGATCAGGCCGCTTTACCTCAAACGCCCCCCGAACATTTTTCTTTCGGTCCGCCCCGTTTAATTCAATCTGGGGCCGAGTCCACCGTATCCGATACAGGTTATCTGCCTGCAAGGGCATTCTGCAATAGGCACTCACCTCTCGGGCCAATAAGAGGGACTGGTTAAATTCCCGCTCACGGAGCCGCCTGGAATGCAGAGGCACCGGCAAGAGAACATCAGCCAGGGGAAAATCAGAGATCCGTTTGAGGAGCAGATGTCCCAAGGGCCTTGACCAGTGGGTCTTCTTTGAATATTTGAAGAGCTGGATCGCCTCGGCCAAGGCATTTTCATAGACCGCCACCGAGGTGGCTCGATCATAATGCGG
>DATECO010000205.1:0-2096 GCA_035286865.1 Nitrospiria bacterium
TCCCAGCTCCAGCAGATAGAGGATTACGCCTTCACTCCTCCCGAGGATGAGATGGACCGTCTGGCAACCTGTCTTGGACTGGATGCCCCAAAATTGGCCTCAATCGCCAACGGCACGTGGACCCCAAAACCCCCTCCACACTGGATCGAAGAGAAGGTGATCATCATTCGGGGGATGATCGGGGTATATCCCGTTAATGGGTATATCCTATTTGATGGACAAACCCACGAAGCGGCCTGCATCGACACCGCTTTCGATCCAGAAAAGATGCTCAAATCGATCGCCGCCCAACACCTGAACCTCAGATCGATCCTCCTGACCCACTGCCACCAGGACCATATGGGCGGCGTGGAGGTCCTCAAAGAGAAGACCGGGGCCGCCCTTCACCTGCACCGGGAAGAAATGCCCCTCTTTTCCCGACAGTCCAGGCTCACCCCAGACGGATTTATAGATGAGGGCATCGAGATCTCTGTGGGCAGACTCCGTCTCAAGGCCCTGACCACCCCGGGGCACACACCGGGCGGGGTGACCTACCTCTCGGAGGGCGTGTGTTTTGTGGGCGATGCCCTTTTTGCAGGCTCCACAGGTCGCTCCATGTCGCCACAGGGCTACCAAAGCCTGCTCGCCACACTGCGCCAGAAGGTCCTTTCCCTCCCGAATGAGACCGTGATCTTCCCCGGCCACGGGCCTCCCACCACGGTGGGCGAAGAAAAACGCCACAACCCATTTTTCTGATACATTTGTTCCAAATCATCGAGCAACTAATACAAACACAGATTGTCTGAGCCCAAGAACAGAGATAGAAGTTGTCATTGCGAGCCGAAGGCGAAGCAATCTCATCACTTGCCCGAGAGATTGCCACGCACCCTTCGGGTGCTCGCAATGACTGATTAATTGAAGAGATAGCGTGTCTATCTCTTCGGCCGGTCTTTCTGGACAGGCGCACGGCCATCCAGGTGTAGGCCAGGTCCCCAACCAGGACCCCCATTGCGGATCCGGGAACAATCTTATAGAGCACGAGTTCTCTTGGAAAGCCAAAGATGCCGATCAAAATCGAGGACAGGATGATGAGCTGGGTCATGTTATCCAGGATAAGGCCAAAGAAGGCATTTAGATCCCCGGGCTGGAAGAAGGGGTAGCCTTTTGGCCTTAGGCCTTGAAGGCGGCGGGTCTTCACGGCGCCTTATTAAGACATATTGACTTTCCATAGTCAATAGTGTATAGAGATACGGTTTTGTTTACTGTGGCTCGCCATGCTTATTGCGAGATTGACCGTCCGGATTGTTGAAAGGAGGAGGCGTCTATGGATGCCAATGGCATTGAGAGGATTTATAGGGCCTATTCGCGTTTTTATGACATACTATTTAACAAGATTTTCCATGAATCCAGACAGGCCGCCATCCAGCATCTGGAAATTGAGCCGGGAACAAAAATTCTCGAGGTGGGTGTGGGAACAGGCCTATCACTTCCGCTCTATCCTCGTCATTGCGAGATCACCGGCATCGACCTCTGCGACTCCATGCTCAACCGCGGTCGCGATAAGGTCAGGCGATACCTGCTCAATCATGTCCAATTAGTCAAGATGGACGCCTCATCCCTCCAGTTTGAGGATGACACCTTTGACGCCGTTGTGGGGGCATACGTGATCAGCACGGTGCCCGATCCCCGAAAGGTCCTGCTGGAGATGATACGGGTGTGTAAGGGCAATGGCAGAATTGTGCTCCTCAATCACTTCAGCAATGGGAACAAGCTCATCTCGATGGTGGAACGGATCATCTCCCCACTCTGCACCCGCATCGGGTTTAGGACTGACCTCGCCCTAGAGCCCCTCCTGGAGGGGATGCCTTTGGTGATCCAGAAGAAGGCTCACGTTAATCCCTTCAGGTTCTGGCACCTCGTGCAATGCCGCAAGGCCAACGGGAACGGTGCGGTTCACTTTTCCTGAGAGACCACCGATCAGACTTTCAAAAATGCGATTAGATTCGATATGAGTGATTCACAAGTCGTTAGCCCAGAGCCCTGGAATCACGGATTAGACACACAGAGGCGCGGAGACGGTATAGGGTCAGATTCATTCGGATTATCTGGATCAGCGT
>DATECO010000206.1:0-5776 GCA_035286865.1 Nitrospiria bacterium
TGGGTCTCCACCTTGAGAAAATCCAGAAAATCCACCAGCCGTATACCTTCCCACTCCACCACCTCCGACCAGTTAAAGATTTGGCAAATCAGCGGTGGCTTCAACTGGACCCGGGGAAGGCTATCAAGGGCTTTCCAGGTAATAGGCCTAGGATGCTTCTCCAGGGGACAGATCTCGATCCGCAGATCCTCTAGCGCGACAGGGGGCGGGATGGGGTACAGGCAGAGGACAGGCATCGGGCTGGCCTCAAAGTCTAGACGAAAAAACTTATCGGCAAACTTAGGATAGTTGATCCCTTCGCGCTTAGGCATACCACCTGTGTATTAGCAACCTGCGTGCCAGGATAGGCAAAAAGAGAGAAGGTCTTCATTGGGGCTGGATTATCAAGGAATTGGAAGATCCGTGGGGTGTAAAAGAGGAAATGGCAGGAATTGGCTTGGCCTTCACTTTAGTATGAATCATGACAATGACAAACAAAATAGTTTGTCCGTTGGGACGTGTTTCTTATGGCTTACGAGGGGATACTATCTGATTGGATCTTGTACTTTTTCATCTTGTAGGCGATCTGACGAGGGGTCATGCCCAGGAGCCTTGCAGCCCTGGCCTGGACCCAACCACACTTCTCAAGGGCGATCAGGATCTGTTCATGTTCGATCTGTTCCAGACTCCTAGGCAGCGAATCCGCCGAGGGCTTGACAGAAACCTTTGTCTGCTCCTGGACAGCCGGAAAGAGAAAATAGGTCATTCGTGCTGCGTCCTCAGCACGAATCGTATCCGTCGCGGCCATAACCACCATCCGTTCGATGCAGTTTTCAAGCTCCCGGACATTCCCGGGCCAATCATACTGTGTAAGCATAGCAATCACGGCTGGGTCTAATTTCACCTGTTTTCGGTTCTGGAGATTGAATTTTTGCAGGAAGTGCTCCACCAGCAGTCCTAGATCCTCTTTTCTCTCGCGTAGCGGAGGAAGGAAGATCGGGACCACATTGAGCCTGTAGTACAGGTCCTCGCGGAAGGTCCCTTCACGGATGGCCTTTTCCAGGTCGCGGTGGGTTGCGGCGATCAAACGGACATCCACCTCGATCGTCCTGTTTCCTCCCAACCGCTCGAAACGGGTTTCCTGTAGTACCCGTAGCAGCTTGACCTGGGTCGTGGGAGAGATATCCCCGATCTCGTCCAGAAAGAGGGTACCTTCATGAGCTAGTTCAAAACGCCCCTCTCGCGTCTGGGTTGCCCCTGTGAAGGCGCCTTTCTCGTGACCGAAGAGCTCGCTCTCAAGGAGGGTCTCAGGCAGGGCTGCACAGTTGAGTTTGATAAAAGGCCCCGTAGATCGCGGACTATTATAATGAATCGCCCGGGCGATGAGTTCCTTCCCTGTTCCGGACTCCCCACGGAGCAGGACTGTGGCCCGTGTGCCGCCGACTCGATCCACGGATTCATAGACTTCAACCATCCGCTTGCTGAAGCCCACAATGTTGGCGAGCCGATATTTTGTTTTCAGTTCCTGTTGTAGGTGGAGATTTTTCTCGATTAGGCTCTTTTTCTCATCTTCTACGATCTGGGCCAGCTTAACAGCCTGGCCGATGAGAGAGGCCACGATCGCCAATACCCGAAGATCCTCCTCAAATGAGATTCCCGACTCGGAAAAGATACGATCCACACTCAAGACCCCGATCGTTTCTCCGTGGACCCTGACCGGAATACAGAGGAAGGCGATATTCTGGCGGTTAATGTCGCCTCGTGATTGGGTGCGGTTTAGAAAAAGCGGTTCCTTCCCGATGTCAGGAACAATCATCGGTTCCCCGGTCTCAAATACACGGCCGGTAATCCCCTCTCCAATCTTGAATCGTCCCCGGGCTTGTTGCTCGCTGGAGAGCCCATAGGCCACCTCGATGGCCAGCTCGCCCGTTTCGGGATTAAGCAGGGTGAGGGTCCCCCGCTGCATCCCCAGGACGGTGGCTAGGATCTCCATGATCTTGTGGGAGGTGACCTTCAGATCCAGGGAAGAGGCGAGGGCCTTGCTGATCTCATAGAGGGCAGTTAATTCCAGGATTTTCTGATCGGCGTTTTGCATTTTCCTCTGTTTGAGGCATTTTATAGCGTCTCCTCATAGGGATAGGAAAGGAGAGGGCTCCGGACCTCGACAACGAGCTTACCATAGGGATGGGGAAAGGCCTCTTTAAAATCGAGGCCCGGAACCCGTAGCGTCTCTTAGATATCAAAGTACAGGGCAAACTCATAGGGATGGGGTCTGAGCCTGATGGCGTCCACCTCTTTCTTGCGTTTGTAGGTGATCCAGGTGTCAATGAGATCCGGCGTGAAAACCTCTCCCTTGAGCATGAATTTATGATCGGCCTCCAGCGCATCCAGGGCCTCTTCCAGTGTTCCGGGCAGGGATTTGACCTTAGCAGCCTGTTCGGGTTCAAGTTCGTACAGGTCTTTATCGATGGGTTCCGGCGGTTCGATCTTATTCTCAATCCCATCCAGTCCGGCCATGAGCATTGCGGAGAAGGCAAGATAAGGGTTGCAGCTGGGATCAGGGCTCCTGAATTCCAAGCGCTTGGCCTTCTCGTGCTTTGTGTACATGGGGATTCTGATGCAGGCCGATCGATTGCGCTGAGAATAGACCAGATTGATAGGGGCCTCGTAACCTGGCACCAGTCGTCGATACGAGTTTGTGGTGGGTGCAATGAAGCCACAGAGGGCATAGGCATGCTTCAGCAGACCCCCGATATAGTACTTGGCCGTCTGGCTGATCAATGCATAGCCTTTCTTGTCGTAGAAGAGATTTTTCCCGCCTTTCCAGAGACTCTGGTGGGTGTGCATCCCGGATCCATTGTCCATAAAGATCGGCTTGGGCATGGTGGTCGCGGTCTTCCCATATTTTCGTGCCACGTTCTTGATGACATATTTATAGGTGAGCACCTGGTCGGCCATCTTGGTTAACGTGGTGTATCGCATATCCATCTCGGTCTGTCCGGCCGTCCCCACCTCATGGTGGTGGATCTCCATCACGACACCCAACTTCTCCAGGGTCCTAAGCATCTCGGAGCGGATGTCCTGGAGATGATCCATGGGCGCTACGGGGAAGTAGCCCTCTTTATATCGGGGCTTATATCCTAAATTGGGTTTTGTCCCATCCCCTGAGTTCCAGAAGCCCTCCTCCGAATCGATATAGTAGTAGCCAAAGTTATAGCTCTGGTCAAAGCGGATATTGTCAAAAATGTAGAACTCTATCTCCGGCCCCCAATAGCTGGTCTCGGCAATCCCGGTACTTTTGAGGTATTTCTCCGCCTTCTGGGCAATATAACGGGGGTCCCGCGAGTAGGCTTTGCCCGTTATCGGATCTCGCACGTTGCAGATCAAGCTGAGCGTGGGATGTTGGGTGAAGGGGTCGAGAAAGGCCGTGGTGGGGTCCGGGATCAATAGCATATCGCTCTCATCAATGGTCTGAAAACCCCGGATGCTGGATCCATCGAAGCCGATTCCTTCCTCAAACAGATCCTCGGTCAGTTCAGAGGTGGAGATGGAGAAGTGCTGCCAGAGCCCGGGCACATCCACAAATTTGAAATCGATGATCTCCACTTTATTTTTCTTAGAAAATTCGATTACCTCACGCGATGTCATTGCTGATATCTCCTTTCCTTTTATAGCTCAAACGGCCCGTGTTTGCACTAGAACGCGGGCCGAGAGCCTGGGGTCCTTATATGTTTTTATTCTACCTTCGCGAGTGATCCTGTCGAGAGATCAGGTCCTCCGCCTGATCCTCCGCCTGCGGCGGATCAGGCGGAGGATCGGGCGGACTAAAGGGCACTCTCTCCCGTTTCACCCGTCCGTATACGAATGGACTGATCAAGATTGCTGATGAAGATCTTTCCATCGCCGATGGTCCCGGTTCTGGCTGCATTCATGATCACCTTGACGGCGTTATCCGCCTTTTCATTGGGCACCACCACCTCGATCTTGATTTTAGGAATGAATTCGATGGTGTATTCGGTGCCTCGGTACTGCTCCTTGTGGCCTTTCTGTCGGCCGAACCCCCTGACCTCCGAGATTGTCATGCCCAAGACCCCAATGTCGGCCAGGGCCTCCTTCACCTCGTCCAATTTAAAGGGTTTGATAATTGCCTCAATCTTTTTCATCGGGGTGTCCTCCCTTTCTTATCTCCCCAGGATGGAACAATTAAAGTCTCAAGTTGTAATTAAAATGAATATCCGCTCTCGCTGTGTTGGCTTAAGTCCAGCCCGGTTTGCTCATCCTCCCGGGTAAGACGAAGACCTATGATCGCGTCCACAATCTTCAGAAGGATAAAGGTCCCCACTATAGCCAGGATCCAGGTTGCGGCGACTGCCATGATCTGGGTCATGACCTGCCCTGGGTTTCCGAAGAACAGTCCTTTGCCCGCAGAATTGATCGCCGGATTCGCAAATAGTCCGGTGGCGATTGCCCCCCATGTCCCCCCGATCCCGTGGACCGCGAAGACATCCAGCGCGTCATCGTATCCAAAGCTGTTCTTCATCACCACTGCAAAGTAGCAGATCACCCCGGCCCCGATTCCTATCATTATAGACGAAATCGGTCCTACAAATCCAGAGGCTGGGGTGATGGCGACCAGTCCGGCCACGGCCCCTGACGCTGCGCCCAGCACGGTGGGTTTCCCCCTGTAGGCCCATTCAGCAAACATCCAGGCCAGGGCGGCTGCGGCCGTGGCGGTATTGGTGACCACAAATGCGCTGGTGGCCAGAGCCCCTGAGGCCACAGCACTCCCCGCATTAAATCCGAACCAACCAAACCAGAGCATACTAGCGCCGATGAGGGTCAACGGGAGGTTGTGAGGGGGCATCGGCTCACTTCCGTGACCGATCCGCTTACCCAACACAATGGCACAGACCAGGGCGGAAACCCCAGAACTGATATGGACTACCGTTCCACCCGCAAAATCAAGAGCGCCCAGGTTTCGGAGCCATCCCCCCACGGCCCACACCCAGTGGGCGAGGGGGTCATACACAAAGGTCGCCCAAAGGAGTGTAAAGAGGAGGAACGCGGAAAACTTTATCCGCTCGGCAAAGGCCCCCACGATGAGGGCCGGGGTGATCACGGCAAACATGGCCTGAAAGATCATGAATGCCTGGTGGGGGATCGTCCCGGCATAATCGGGATTGGGGTCCAGCCCCACTCCGTTTAGACCCACCCATTCCAGACCCCCGATGAGCCCCCCCTTGTCCGGGCCGAAGGCCAGGCTATAGCCCCAGAGGACCCACTGGACGCTGATCAGGCACAGGATGATGAAACTGTGCATCATGGTGCCCAAGGCATTCTTGCGACGGACCATTCCGCCATAGAAAAGCACCAGGCCGGGGGCCGTCATGGCCAACACGAGCGCCGAGCAGGTCAGCACCCAGGCGGTGTCCCCGGTATCAATCTTTGGGGCTGGTGCCTCCCCCGGCGCCACCTCGGCAGCGGGGGCCTCAGCGGGCGGCTCTGTGGCCTCTTGGGCTAGCACCGGAAGGAATGCCAGCCCCAGCAGGCCGATGACCAACAGCCCACACAGGTAGGTTTTGTGATTTTTTAACCAAAGTGACATGACCTGCTCCTTTCAATTGAGAGATACAATTGCTAGCCAACCCTATCGTTTCTAGAAGGTGTAGACCAGACCCAGGGTAATAGTGTCCTGGGTATCCGTGTTTGCCAGTCCGGTATCCGAATTGAAGAAATCGGCTGTAGACCAATCGCTGCGGTACTCCAGCCTTGTCAGTACATTGTCTGAAGATTTGTG
>DATECO010000207.1:0-3749 GCA_035286865.1 Nitrospiria bacterium
TCCCTGCATCGTCCAAGCTGCTTTTATGAATGGGTGCCGTTACGACGGCCTGGATCTTCCCGGCGATCGCAAGTGAGGCCGCGGTCTTCAGTGTCTCAATCACTAGTTTCCGGGGTGGAGCTTTAACCTGGAGGAGGTGGATGGTCTTTGGAGAGTAAGGGCAGCTTTGGAGATTCGGGTATTCAATGACGGTTAGCAGGGATCCCAAAGTTCGAACGGCCGTCCTGAGGACGGTCTTATCCCCGATGACCCAGGGTCGGCAGAGCTTCCAGATTCCTGCGTGGGCCAGGGCCTTGACCACAATCTCCGGACCGATCCCGGATGGATCACCCATGGTGATTCCAATCAGGGGTTTCTGCTTATGCATCTTGTCCTTTTGATCCCATAGACTATTTTAAGGGCCGGTGGAACAATATGCAATGGGATCAGAGGAAAAAAGCGAGCCTCTGGCTTTGCCAGTCCGCCTAAGGCGGAGAGCGCGGGGTGTGGGGGCAAGGGACGTTATTCGTGAATCGTGATTCGTTAATCGTGGGAATTTCAGAACGATTAACGTTTAACGTATAACGGTTAACGAACCCTAGCACGGGCCCCTACATGTAATAGATAATCAACCCATAGAGAAGATAGAAAAAGGCCCCCAGGGGGAGGTAATGGGGATTCCAGACCCCCCGCAGCTTGATCGCCAGGTAGAGTAGGGCCGAGGCCGTGATGGCCAAGGCGATACTGCTGAGGGCGTAGAAGTTCAGACCCCAGGCGGTCCCAACCAGGCCCACGCTCACCGGGAAAGTGCCCTGAAACACCATGGCACCCGTAATATTCCCCACCGCCAGGGTATCCTTTTTTTTGGAGATCCAGATCAGGCTGTTAAACTTTTCGGGGAGCTCAGTGGCGATCGGGGTGATGAGGGTTGAAAGAATGAGCGGAGAAATCTCCAAGGTAAAGGCTAGTTGCTGGACCTTCTCCACAAAAAAGTGGGCCCCACCAATAATGCATCCCAGGCCGATCAGGACCTGAGACCCGATGGCAAAATAGGAGGGTATCGCAGAATACCTTGCAAGGTAAAGCAAAGCCACATCAGTCTCTCCGATGGCCTCGCGCGCAAACATCCTTTTTAGGTAGACACCGTACAAGAAAATTAATAGCAGGGCTGCTCCCCATCGAAAAGGCGGAGAGGGGATGAGTACCCCCATGAGAAGTGCTAGGGCATAGGAGGCCAGGAAAAATTCCAAATCGGTTGCCACGATATCATAATTTAGGTGAAACCCCCTGGTCCGTTTTCCAAGCGAGGCAAAAGTCAGTAGCCCCAGACCCAGCAGGGGAATCGTCAGGCAAGAAAGCATCAAGGGGGCCCCGAGAATGGCCCCGATCCCCACATCATGACGGGCACTATCTGATCCAAAGAGGATCGCGATTACGGGGATCATGGTTTCGGGAAGGGCGGTCCCCACGGCCGCGAAGACACTCCCGATTACCCCTTCAGAGACCTTTAGGCGCTTGCCTAGCCATTCTACAGCATTGGTAAAGAGGGCCGCGCCCAAAAGGATGATGCCTATGGAAGCCAGGAAGATTAAAATGGTTATCAGGGGAATCACCTCAGGGTCATACTCTTCGGTCCAGTTTGCGGACCGCGCTTTTGACCTCCTCCAGGATGGTTCTTAGGGATAGGCCAGTACGTTGTGCGATTTCTCTGCATTCCTGGTATTCCGGTACGGCATCAATCCTCCCCGGCTCCCTCTCGGTGATCTTGAGCCTGATCCTGCCAAACCGTGTGGAGATTTCCCTCTCGGTTCTTGATAACTTGGCCCGGGTGACCTCGCTCATGCGCACGCCCAGGGTGGTCGTCTCCTGAAAAAGCAGCCTGAGGATCTTCTCCGCTTGAGGGGGGCTGGCCAGGACACTCACTCGGGTGGCGGGTCGGCCCTTTTTCATGATGATCGGGGTGAGGGAGACATCCAGTGCACCGGCCGACAGCAACTGTTCCATCAGGTGCTCATAGATTTGGGGGGACAGATCATCTATGTTGGTTTCAAGCTCTATCACCCGATCTGTTTCATAGGTGTGATCCAGGGGGAGCGGTTCACCGATCAGGACCCGAAGGAGATTGGGCCCTACCGCCAGATCCAAGGTGCCGGCCCCGTAACCCACGCTGTGCAGGGTGATGGGGGGAGTTGGAGAAAAATCGGTAGAGAGGGTGGTGAGTAGGGCCGCCCCGGTGGGTGTGGTCAGCTCTTGAGCAATTTGCAAGGAATAGATGGGGATCCCCTTGAGCAGTTCAGCCGTAGCCGGGGCCATCCCTTTAATACCGCTTCCCACAGGAATTGGGGAGGAGACCACCTGCCGGATGCCCAGGAGGCTCAACCCGATCACGGCCCCCATGATATCCACAAGGGTGTCTACTGGATTCATCCCATGCAGCCGAAGGCGACTGGCCGAAATACCGTGGGCCCTCGCCTCGGCCTGGATTAACCGATTCAGCACCTTAAGTCCCTTCTGTTGGACGGGCTCATCAATCCGGGATCTGCGAATGACCTTTTCCAGATCGGTAAGTTTCCTGAGAGTAGAAGGGGTGGAATCCGTGATGACATCGATCTTGGTGGCCCTGAGGTCTCCTTTGTGGACTGACCTGGCCTTGAGCGTATAGCCCTTGATCGCGAGACCCGTCAGGGCCTTCTTCAGATCCTCTAGGGGCAGGCCGGCATCTACCAGGGCACCTAGGATCATGTCACCGCTCACTCCAGAAAAGCAGTCAAAGTATGCTATCTTCATCATTAGAATTTTGGTTTAGTCGGTTCTGTCCGTTAATTCTGTTTTGTCCGCTCAATGATTAGGTGCTTCTAACGGACCCAACAGACTTAACCGAAATAACGGACTTAACGTCTTTCCCCAGCAATGTTGATCCGATGGGCCAAACAGCCCGCTCCAAACCCATTGTCGATGTTCACCACTCCCACCCCAGCGGCACAGGAGTTGAGCATGGTCAGAAGCGCGGAGATGCCACCAAAGCTCGCCCCATAACCCTGGCTGGTGGGTACCGCGATGACAGGCTGATTCGCCAGGCCTCCCACCACGCTAGGCAGGACCCCATCCATTCCGGCCACCACAATGAGTACCCGGGCCTTCTCCATCAAGCCTCTCTTATCCATCAGTCTGTGTAAACCGGCCACACCGACATCATACAGGGTTGAGACCTGGCTGCCCAGGACTTCAAGAGTGACCCTGGCCTCCTCTGCCACCGGGAGATCTGAGGTTCCGGCTGTCAAGATCAAGACACTTCCCTGTCCTTTGTCCTTTGACCTTCGCCCATTGACCTTGATCACCACGGTCCTGGCCACCTCATTATATTGTGCCCTTAGGTCAACCTGCCGAATGGCCTCATAGAGCTCCCGAGTTGCACGGGTGGCCAGGATATCCACCCCTGAGGCCTTCATTCGTCTGATGATCTGAACCACCTGCTCCCGTCGCTTGCCCTCGCAGTAGATCACCTCTGGAATCCCCTGCCTGATCAAACGATGGTGGTCAAGGGTGGCAAAGCCGAGATCTTCATAGGGAAGGGTCCTGAGCCGTTCCAAGGCCTGGGTCACGGGGAGCGCGCCCTTTCGTACCTCTTCTAGCAGTTTTTTGAGCACCTCTCGCTTCATTTGATCTGTGGGGGCGCGTACTAGGGTTCGTTAACCGTTATACGTTAAACGTTAATCGTTCTGAAATTCCCACGATTAACGAATCACGATTCACGAATAACGTCCCTTGCC
>DATECO010000208.1:0-18293 GCA_035286865.1 Nitrospiria bacterium
CCTCAGCCGCTTCGCTCTGGCCTGCTTTAACCTGCCCTTCTGTCGGCGGGGGTGACTCTTCCAACTTCGATTCCTGCAAGGATCGAATTAATTCTTTTGCTGCCGGGATCAACTTCTGGGCCGTTTTCTGGCCGATCATCGGGACTTCCATCAGGGCCTCCGGTGTCGCCCCGGCAATTTTTTCAACAGTCTCAAAACCATGATTCCTTAAAGATTCGGCAAGCTTTTCACCTACTCCCGGGAGATCCAGGAGACTTGCGGCCCTGGCCACCCCCACCTCCTCCCCGACTTCTCTTTGCGCCTCTTTTTCCTCTCGGGCTTGTTGTTCCTTCTGCGTCTGGGCAATGGCCTCGCTGATCTCCTTTTCCCGCTCCTGGGCCCGTGCCTTATCATACTCGCTTTCACTCATAATATCAATCTTCCAGCCGGTCAGTTTCGCCGCCAACCTGACATTCTGACCTTTTTTTCCAATCGCCAGTGAGAGCTGTTGATCCGCAACAACCACCAGGGCAGATTTCTCCGCCTCATTGATCCCCACCTTGTCAATTACAGCTGGGCTAAGGGCCTCCCCGATAAAGGTGCGCGGGTCATTCGTCCACGCAATGATATCAATCTTCTCTCCCCGTAACTCCCGAACCACGGCCTGCACCCTGGACCCCTTGACCCCGACACAAGCTCCCACGGGGTCCACGGCCGAGTCGTGGGAAGTGACTGCAATCTTTGTCCGGTCGCCTGGCTCTCTCATTACCCCTTTGATCTCTACAATTTTCTCGGCGACCTCTGGAACCTCCAACTCAAAGAGCTTGCCTACAAAATCGGGGTGACTCCTGGACAGGATGAGCTGTGGCCCCCGGGAGGAGGGTTTCACCTCTAAGAGGTAGGCACGTATCCGATCCCCGCGGCGATAGCTTTCACGCGGAACCTGTTCTGTATAGGGCAGAAGGGCCTCTGTCTTTCCAAGATCAACGATATAGTTTCTTCTCTCCTGGCCCAGGATCATCCCACTGATGATTTCTCCCTGCCGGACGGAGTACTCCTTATAGACTGCTTCCAACTCGGCCTCGCGCACCTTCTGAAAGATCACCTGCTTAGCGGTTTGGGCGGCAATCCTGCCGAAATCAGCCATCGCGATGGGGCTCCCGATCTCATCACCGATCTCGGCATCACTATCCATCTGTTTGGCCTCTTCCAACAGAATCTCGAGCTTGGGATCGGTCACCTGATCCACAATCTTCTTGATGTAGAAGGCCTCGATCTCTCCGGTCTCGGGGTCCACCTTGACCTGGATATTGTCCGAGCTCCCATACCGCTTCTTGGCGGCCGTGAGCAAGGCACTCTCCACGGCTTTAATGATCTTTTCACTCTTGATGCCCTTCTCTCGTTGGATCTGCGCGATAACCGCCAGCAATTCACTGTTCATAATATAAATATCACCCTTTTTTTAAATTTAAAATTCTATCTCCAACCTAGCCGCCGCGATTTTTTCAAATGGGATGACTAGGGCCTTTCCATTTTTCATGACAATCTCGATGCTGGACTCGCCGGCAGCAGCCAATCGGCCAATGAAGGTATGATCATGATCAATTGGCTGGAAGGTCTTAATCCTCACCAATTTACCAACATGACGCACGAAATCCTCCCGCAGTTTGAGAGGGCGATCCAGCCCAGGTGAAGAAACCTCCAGTGTGTACGAAATAGGAATGGGGTCCTGCACATCCAGGGCGTGGCCCAGATACTGGCTTACCTTTTCACAGTCTTCCAGAGTTACCCCTTCTCGCTTATCAATGAACACCCTCAGTATCCCTTTCCCACGCCCCTGAGAATAAACCACCTCCACCAGCTCCAAGCCTAGGGAATCCAGAATGGGCTGGGCAATCTCCTTGACTCGCTCGATGATCGCATCCCTGGACATTTATCATCTGTAAGGGCCCCCAGGCCGCTGTCCGCCTCTGGCGGATCGCTCTCAATGCCCCCATGCCCCAGCCAGTCACCGACACAACCGGATGCCTGGCTTGCGGCAGCCCCCCCCATGCAAAGGCTAGGCACATGGGTCCATTGGCCAGGCCCTTCTCCAAACAAAAAAGTGGGCATTACCACTGCCCACTTTCGGCCCTGCCCGAATAAACATTTATAACATAAGATTCTTAAAAAATCAAGAAATAATAATGCGCAGGCATTTTAGATGGACTTGTATTTATTCGATCCTGAGCGTCAGGCACTTGGCGCTTCCGCCGGCCTTAAGGAATTCAGAAAAATCCAGTTCATGTACCAAGAAGCCTTCACCGATCAGCATAGCCTTAAGCTCCTCACACCCGTAATGGAGTACAACATTTTCCTCAATCACGATGGCATTGCACCCGAAACGCAGGGCATCCGCATCACTGACCGGGAGGGGTTTGGGGACGAATTGCTGGATCACCTTTCCGGCGGGCTCATCAAAGGCCAATGGATAATACAGGGCCCGGTCGGCATCCAAGGGACAAAAGCAGGTGTCCAGGTGATAGAAGCGTTCATTCACCTGTTCTAAGGAGAGTACCCGCTTTCCCAGGAACTCGCTGATGATCCTGTGGGCCTGGACATCGGAGCGGATCCGGTACCCCGCAAAGAGGTTCTCACCCAAAAAAAGACCGTCTCCTGCACCCTCGAAGAAGCAGTCTGGGGGCAATGTATGTACCTGGTAGCCATAACCCTTGAACCATTTCTCAAAATGTGGACTTTCCCCTCGCCTCTCCGGATGGCGGAGGCTCGCCAGGATGAAGTAATTCTCAAAAATAAGGCCCGCATTGGCCGTAAAGACCATATCCGGAAGACCCTTGACGGGTTCGATCAATTCCACCCGCACATGCAGCCTGTTCTTCAAGAGGTCATAAAGACTCTCCCATTGCCTCTTCGCCATTTTGGGGTCTGCCTGACGGCGTAAGTCCATCCAGGGATTGATTTCGTATTCAATCCCATAGTAATCAGGTGGACACATCAAAAAAGTTGTCATGGTTGAATAAAAGCGAGGGTTTGGCTTTGCCAGTCCGAGCGCGGGGCATGGGGGCAAAGGACGTTATTCGTGAATCGTGATTCGTTAATCGTGGGAATGCCAGAACGATTAACGTTTAACGTATAACGGTTAACGATTCCTAGCACGGGCCCCCACATATAAATGATGAAAATTGTGACCGCCCAAGAGATGCAGCTTCTGGACAAACGGTCCATCGAGGAGTACGGGATTCCCGGCCTCATCCTCATGGAGAATGCCGGCCTGGCGGTCCTCCAAGAGATGGTTCGCCGGTATGGTCCCCTCGCTGGAAAGACGGTCACGGTAATCGCTGGAAAAGGCAATAACGGCGGTGACGGTCTTGTGATCGCCCGGCACCTCCATCAGCGGGGGATCCGGGTAATCGTGTTTCTGCTCGGTCAGAAAGAGAAGGTGCAGGGAGATGCCAGGGTCAACCTCCTGATCTACGAGAAGATCGGGGGAGAGCTTCGTGCGCTTCCCAGCCCCGAAACCGCTACGCCCGATATTGAGGCGCTTCGATTCGCCATAAACCAGAGCGACATTATTGTGGATGCCATCTTTGGGACCGGGCTGACGGATATTCGTCTAGACCAGTCAGGGAAGATCTTTTTACAGGTCATCTCCCTCATCAACGATTCCGCAAAGCCCGTGGTGGCCGTGGACATCCCATCAGGCATCAGCTCGGACACGGGGGAGATTCTGGGAACTGCAGTCAAGGCCGACCTGACCGTGACCTTTGGATTACCCAAACGGGGGCATTTTCTCTATCCTGGCGCGTCCTATCGGGGTAAACTCAAGATCGTGGATATAGGGATCCCTGCAGGCCTTGTGAGGGAGACACCCTGCCCGGTGAATCTCCTCGTCCCGCAAGAGATCAAGGAGGGCCTGCCTTACAGACCGGTCGATGCCCACAAAGGAAAATTTGGCCACGCCCTGGTCATTGCAGGCTCAGTGGGTAAAACCGGGGCAGCAGCCATGGCCGCTCTGTCCGCCTTGAGGGTCGGGGCCGGGCTGGTCACTCTCGCCACTCCGTCAAGTCTCAATCCCATCATGGAGCAAAAGCTCACCGAGGCGATGACCGTCCCCCTCCCCGAGACGACTGCCCAGACACTGTCCTTAGGGGCCGAGAAGGCCCTGCTGGACCTGGCCCATGACAAATCGGTCGTCATCATAGGCCCCGGCCTCTCGACCCACCTGGAGACCCAGGAACTGGTGCGAAGACTCCTGAGCGCTTTTCGGCTCCCCATTGTCCTGGATGCTGATGGGATTAACGCCCTGATCGGACATAATGATTTATTGGGCCACGCCAGCGCCAAAATAGTATTCACCCCACATCCCGGTGAGCTGGCCCGGCTTTTGGGGATTACCAGCCAAAAAGTCCAAAGTGATCGGTTGGGGATCTCTCAGTCCTTTGCCCGTCGGAATAATCTCTGGCTTATCTTGAAAGGGGCCCACACTGTCCTCGCAGATCCCCAGGGATCTCTGTTTATCAATTCCACCGGCAACGAAGGGATGGCCACGGGGGGAACCGGGGATGTCCTGGCCGGAATACTCGGCGGACTGATCTCGCAAGGCCTGGACCCCCTCCAGGCCTCCAAGGTGGGCATCTATCTTCATGGGATGGCGGGTGACCTGGCAGCGTCACAGAAGGGGACAATGGGAATGATCGCCGGGGATGTGATCGAATGTATCCCGTTGGCAATCCAGAAAATCCAAAATGCTTCGGCAGACTCTGACCCATACGACCCACTCGGCTCATGAAACCCACGCATTGGGTGAAAAATTAGGCCGGCTGCTCCAAGGAGGCGAGGTGATCTGCATGGAAGGCGAACTGGGGACAGGGAAGACCTGTCTGGTGCAGGGGATTGCCGAGGGAATGGAGATCGCTTCACACTGTATTAGCAGCCCAACCTTCACCCTCCACCACGAATACCATGGGAGAATCTCGCTCCACCACCTGGACCTCTACCGAATCGAGCAACCGGAAGAGATTGAAAAACTCGGGCTGTTGGAACTTCTAGACGACGAAAAAGGCGTGGTCGTCATCGAGTGGGCAGAAAAGGTTCAAAAACTCCTTCCCGAGGAGCAACTAGCGATCCAGATCTGGTGGGAGAATGAAAACACCCGGCGATTTGAGCTGCATGCCGTGGGTCAGCATTATTGTGACCTCCTGAAGCAATTTGCGAACCAGAGCCTCGGCAATAATCCATAACGATGAAACCAGAAAACCTCCCCAAAATATCGGCCTCGGCTGAATTTCTCCAGGTGGTCACCGCCATCAAGGCGCATCTTCTTTATCTACAAGAGATGGGCATGAAGTCCCTGCCCAGTTCAGTGTTGAATAGCGTTCAGCGTTCAGTGTTCAGCAGTCATTCTGATAAATATGCTCAACCCTCAACACTTAACACTCAACACTCTCCAAGGGAACAGGCCCTCCAGACTGTCCGTGAAACCCTCGGCGACTGCCGCCGGTGTAAACTCCACACGCACCGCACACAGATTGTCTTTGGGACAGGCAATCCCATGGCAGACCTGGTTTTTGTAGGGGAGGGTCCCGGCGAGGAAGAAGACCGTCAGGGGGAACCCTTTGTGGGAAAGGCAGGCCAGCTCCTCAACAGGATGATCCAGGCCATGGGTTTAAGGCGCGAGGCGGTCTATATCGCCAACATCGTGAAGTGCCGTCCCCCTAACAACCGCAATCCGGAGCCGGACGAGATTGCCTCTTGTGAGCCTTTTCTGATGGAGCAACTGGGCGTGATCAGACCGGCCGTCATCTGCGCCCTGGGAAATTTTGCAGCACAGACCCTTCTTCGCACCAAGGTCAAGATCTCACAACTCCGAGGAAAATTCCACGATTATCAGGGCATCAAGGTGATGCCCACCTTTCACCCGGCTTACCTTCTGAGAAACCCCCAGGACAAAAAGCTGGCCTGGGAGGATCTGCAAAAAGTGATGGCTGAACTGAAGAAAACCAAACAGGTTAAGTCCGTTGTGTCCGCTAATTCCGTTATTTCCGTTACGGACAAAACGGACACAACAGACTAAACGGAAATAACCCTGGTTTCGATGAAACAGCTCTGGGCCCCGTGGCGGATAAAATTCATCACACAGCCGAAACCCTCCGGGTGCATCCTCTGTCTTAAACCCCAGGAGGATCGGGACAGGGTCAATTTTATCCTCTACCGGAGCCGACACTGTTTCGTGATGATGAATATCTACCCTTATAATAACGGGCATCTACTCATCTCGTCCTATCAGCATGCCAGTACCCCGGAGGATCTGGGGGATAGGGTGCTCTTAGACATGATGAGGGTCCTCAAACATTCTATGAAGGCCATGAAGCTGGCGCTATCCCCCGAGGGGATCAATATCGGGATAAATTTGGGCAAGGTAGCCGGCGCCGGGATTGATGACCATCTCCATTTTCATGTCGTCCCGCGGTGGCACGGCGATACCAGTTTCATGGCCGTGATGGCCGAGGTCCGGGTAATCCCTGAACATCTCAAGGCCACCTATGAAAGGCTGCGCCACTTTTTCCCCAAGGGAAACAATAGTCACCCTTATATTACGAGGGCGCTCCACCGCAACAAGGTACCTCATTCTCACACATCTCCCAAACCCCTATCCACTTACCGGGTGAGCCGGACGCTCGGTTCCAGGAAGAAGGGTGGGAGAAAATGATCCGTCTACTCCTCCTTTTGCTGGTGATAATTCTTTACCTCACCTTTGTCATCTACAACCTGGAGGAAAGGATTGTCTTAAATTACGTACTGGGTCTTTCTACGCAGCCCCTGCCCGTCTACCTCCTGATCCTAGGATCACTCATCATAGGCATGATCCTGGCGGCTGTTCTCACGCTGCCGGGGTGGATCCGTATGCGGATGGAGATGAGAAGGCAGCGGCGGACCATCAACCAGATGGAGCAGGAACTGAACCGGTTGGCATCCATGGCCCCCAACCGGCCGAGCTCCGACAAGTCCATCCATGCAGGCGAAATAGAGGAGACCTGACTTCCATGAGTGATCCCACGCCGCTCATGAAACAGTACATTGAAATCAAGGATCGGTATAGGGATACCCTCCTGTTCTTTCGGGTAGGCGACTTTTATGAGATGTTCTACGAAGATGCTCAGATTGCCTCCAAAATCCTGGAGATCGCCCTGACCACGCGGGATAAAAACAAAGAGGAGGCCGTTCCCCTCTGCGGTGTCCCCTACCATGCCGCTTCTTCTTATATCGCCAGGCTGATCCGTGCGGGGTGGAAGGTGGCCATCTGCGAGCAGACGGAGGACCCCAAACAGAACCCCCGTCAGTCTGGGGGAGGGCTCCTGAAGCGGGAGGTTGTGCGGGTGATCACGCCGGGGACCGTGATTGAACCTGACCTGCTGGAAGCCAAAGAGCACCACTATATCGCTGCGATCTACCTGCCGGATACGAGACGAATCTCCCCGGGCAGCGTTGAGCAGTTGGGCGAGGCCACAGGCCTGGCCTATCTGGATCTCTCCACGGGAGAGTTTCGGCTCACTGAGTTCTTTGAAAAACAAAGTTCGCCAAGAATCAATCACGAACTTGCCTGTATCGAGCCGAAGGAATTACTACTGCCTTTGTGTATGAAGGATGGGGGTGTTGATCGGCTTGGCATCAGTGCGCCGTCCTCCGCCTCAGGCGGATTAGGCAGATGGCGGGTCCAGTATCTGCCCGATTGGCAATTCGCCCCCGATCTCTGTAAGCAGTTTCTCTGCTCCCATTTTGGTGTTCAGTCTCTGGAGGGCTATGGTTGTGGCGGGAAAAATGCAGCCATCGGCGCGGCAGGCGTCCTCCTGCGTTATGTCACAGAGAACCAGAAAGGTTTAATCAGAAACATCACCCTATTGAAATGGCAGTCACTGGAAGACCACATGGTCTTGGACACCGTGACCCAGCGAAATCTGGAATTGACCCGCCGGGCGATGGAACCTGTCACTATGGGCGGCAGGCCGGAGACACAAGAGACCACCCTCCTGGAGGTCCTGGACCGGACAGAGACTCCGATGGGGGCACGACTTCTCCGTGAGTGGCTGCTCAGGCCATTGCTAGACCTTCCGGAGATCGAAAAGCGCCTGGCCAATGTGGAGTCCCTGCTGGAGGATTACGACACGCGCGTCGAGCTGCGATCCGGGCTTTCCCGGGTCTATGACCTTGAACGCCTCATCGGCCGGATCAGTCTGGGGACTGCCAGTGCCCGCGATCTTGTGATGCTGAAAAAATCCCTCAAAGGGCTCCCCGAGATCCGAAAGCGACTCAATCAAAACCAAAACCCCGGGATCCGAGACCTTCTACAGAATTGGGATGACCTGTCAGAAATTTACCAGATCATCGAGACCACGATTGCTGAGGACCCTCCAGCCCAGCTCCATGAAGGCCACCTCATCAAAGATGGCATTCACTCTGAGCTGGATGAACTGCGGTCAATTTCCCGCGATGGCAAGGGATGGATTGCCAAGTTGGAAGCCCAGGAACGACAGCGAACGGGAATCGATTCGCTCAAGATCCGTTATAACCAGGTATTCGGTTACTATATTGAGATCACCAAGGCCAACCTGCATCTTGCCCCTCCGGACTATAGTCGAAAGCAGACCCTGGTGAACGCGGAGCGCTTTCTCACACCGGAGCTTAAGACGCTCGAAGAGAAGATCCTGGGGGCCGAGGGTCAAATTGTGGAACTGGAGTACAAGCTCTTTGAAGACGTGAGACAGCAAGTCGCCCAGGAGGCTGCTCGTATTCAGGCGATGGCCCGGCTACTCGCCAACATGGATGTGCTGGCCACCCTCGCGGAGGTGGCCCATACCCACCGCTATGTAAGGCCCCAAATCAAGGAGGGACGAGAGATCCGGATTGTGGATGGAAGACACCCGGTGCTTGAGCGGCTATCCTCCACTGATGGTTTCATTCCCAATGACACCCTCCTGGATGGAGAGGAAAACCGCTTTCTTATTATTACCGGCCCCAACATGGCCGGAAAGAGTACCTATATGAGGCAGGTCGCCCTGATCGTGCTCATGGCCCAAATGGGAAGCTTCGTACCTGCACGGGAGGCTACCATTGGACTGGTCGACCGCATCTTTACCCGCGTGGGGGCGCTAGACGACCTGGCAGGTGGGCGAAGTACCTTCATGGTGGAGATGAACGAAACAGCGAATATCGTGAATAATGCCACCTCACAGAGCCTGATTCTCCTTGATGAAATCGGGCGGGGCACTAGTACCTTTGATGGCATGAGCATCGCCTGGGCCGTGGCGGAGTATATCCACAAACGGATCGAGGCACGGACCCTCTTTGCCACTCATTACCATGAATTAACAGACCTGGCCGCCCATCACCCGGGAATTAAAAATGTTAAGGCCGCCGTTCGGGAATGGAATGATGAGATTATTTTCTTAAGGAAGATTGTGGAGGGCGGGGCGGATCAAAGCTATGGGATCCAGGTCGCCCGCCTGGCCGGACTTCCGCCTGAGGTGCTCCAACAGGCCAAAAAGGTTCTGGCCCACCTGGAACCCCAGATATCCAGGGTCGCCCCGCCAGACCCCAGCGAAGGGCCTCCCCAGCCTGACCTCTTCGAAAGCACACCCTCAAAGGTGCTCCTGGAAGAGATCGCACGCCTTGACGTCCTCAAGATGACCCCACTGGAAGCCCTTAACAAACTGGATGATCTAAAGAAAAAGGCACAAGATTTGACTACGCCGCCGACTGGCCCAGGGTAATTAGCCCTGTTTTGAGAAATGAGGAATTGGTTTGGCCATTGAACAACCGCTGACTTACCCCTCTTTCGCCCTACCGAATGCGTAGGCATTCTGTCCTGCTATTCATTATCCTTATTAATGCTTGATCTCAAGCCCTAACCCTTATCCTCTATTTTGCGTCGCACAATAAAATTTTCAATAAACCGTTGACATTTGCGATGAAATTAAGGTAGAATAGCCAAAGTTGCGGTGCAGCATTAATGGGAGTTACAATGCTGGCCGGTGTCTTGAATCAACAATTGTCCTTAACTTTAAAGGAGATAGAAATGTTTAACACCGCTGACCAAATCGCGGCCCTGAACCAAATGGTTACGATCAACAAGGCTAACCTTGAAGCTGCTTTCAATTTCGCCAACACCATCCTGGCAGGCACAGAGCGTCTGTTGAACCTTCAGCTCAACGCCGCCGAGGATGTGCTCGTCGAAAACGCCAACGCACTTGTAACAGCCAAGGATCCCAAAGATCTATCCGCATTGCGGGCCGCTTTCGAAGCCAACCTGGAAAAAACCCTTTCTTATTCCCGCAGCGTTTACGAAGCAGCGGTCGAGACCCGTTCTGAACTGGTCAAGATCGTTGAAGGACGCGTCGCCCAGTTCAACAACAACCTGGTCGAAGCGCTTGAAAAAGCGCTGAAGTCCGCCCCCGCGGGCTCGGAGCCGGCGGTTAGCGCGTTAAGGTCCGGCATCGCCGCCGCCAATTCGGCATATGCTGCCATCTCCAAGGCTGCAAAGCAGGCCGGTGAAATGGCTGAGGCGAACATCGCAGCAGCCACCCAGGCTGCCAGCAAGAAAAAGCCTAATCCATAAACAAGTAATTTGCCGTAACCCTTTGGCATGACCCCTTGTGATTTCTTGCAAGGGGTTTTTCTTTTCAATGCCTAGTAAAAAGGGTCCGTTAAAATTAAATAAGGGGTCAAATCTTTTGTTGATATATTCTTTTGTGAATAGTCTTAACCCGTATCCTAACCTTTCGGGGGAAGGTCAATGTGTAATATGCTATATTACCAAAGGTTTTTTGGTTGCCAGTTACAGGAAGAAGTTCAGACCCTTTCTAATACTGTCTGAGTAAGTTAAATCGTGATTTCTATACTTTTATCTAACCATAGGGAGCTCCAAAAACCTATTCTCTTTCAATACGCAAATTTTTGACTTTTAATATTATTGTCTTTGAGAAGGGGGGGAATTCAAAAAGGACAGTCATCTGTTTCGCATTAAAACTGCCCTTGACAATACTCAGCTCTGGGGATTTTTGGAGAAAACCATAGGCAGGGGCCGGAGCTCCCGCTTGATAGGATCGAGGATTAGTCCAAGGGCTTCTAGTGAAACGGTGCCAAAGAGAAGGCTATCACTCTTTTCGACAAAAATTACAGGAGAAGCCCCCTTTAGTCCATTAAGCGCAATGACAAGGTCCCGCGGGAATCTACATCTACTTTCTTGGGGTTAAGGTGTTAACGTCGATAAAGGGCATGGCGCCTCCGATCACCTGAGGAAACTTCCCATCCCACTTCTCGATGGCCCGAAGTTGAAGGATCGTGGGGCTGATGGTCTCCCGCTGAAGACGCTGGCCTTCGGCCTCGGCCCTGGCCTGCGTGATTTTCTGCTCGGCCTCGATCTTGATCCGATCCAGGTCCCGTTTTGCCTTTAAGGCCGACTGCTCGGCCATCTGCTTCGCCTCAATCGCCTCATTGAATCCTCTCGAAAAGGAGAAATCAATAATATTGAACCCATCCACAATGATGTTAAAGGCTATCAGCCTATTCAGCAGGCTCTCCTTGATCTTATCACTCACCTCATTGCGCCGGGTGATGAGCTCCTCGGCTGTGAACAGGGCCGTCACGGCCTTGACGGACTCCTGGACGGAGGGGTCTATCATACGCTCCTTGAAGTAGGTCCCAAGCTCCTGGTAGACCACATTCACCTTCCCTGGATCGATGTGGTAATTCAAGGCGATGGTGGATGAGACGGTCTGAAGATCTTTTGATGCCGCCGTGGCATCAGTCTGTGACTTCTGGACCTTGACATCCACACGTATGATATCTTCAATGAAGGGGATCTTGAAGCGCAGCCCCTCATCCAGAATCACGTTTTTGACCCCACCAAATTTACTGAAGACCACTCCACGTTCTCCGGCGCCCACGACCTTAAAGGATGAGCTGATCAGAATGAACCCAATGACCACTCCGATGATTAGCTTTAGGGCCTTGAATCCGCCAGACGGAAGATATTTGGACAGTTCATACACCTCCTTTAAATCGTCCCTCATCGTCTTTACCTCCTTTTATGCTGTTCTTTATTGGTTAATAAGGGGATTCTACACGCTGACTTGCGGATTGTAAAGTATAAAGGCATATGGGAAGCATTGAGTGTTGAAGTCAGAGTGCGGAGCGTGATCAGAATTCACCTAACACCGCAGCAGATTGTCAGGCAGGTCTTTCTTTGCCAGTGGCCCAAGGGTGGTGAGGGTAAGTAGTTGGGGATCAAAAAGCTCTTCGGCTAGCTTTTGAATCTTGCGGGGCGAAACGCGGTCGATTGCTTTAAGGATTTCATCCAGTGAGACATATCGCCCAAAATAGATCTCGTCTTTCGCCAATCGAATCATGCGGCTATTGGTGCTCTCCAGGCTCAGCATCAGGCTTCCCTTCATATGACCCTTGGCCTTGTCGAGCTCGGCAGAATTAACCCCTTTTTCCTTAATCTGCTTAATCTCCTTCAGTACCAAGCGGATGGCCTTGAGTGCCGTCTCTAGGCTGGTGGCGGCATAGACCGAAAACAGCCCGGCATCCTTGTAGGAAGAGAGCACAGAGTATATGGAGTAGGCCCAGCCTTTATTTTCCCGGACCTCCTGAAAGAGCCTGGAACTCACTCCTCCGCCGAGCAGGGTGTTGAGAGTATAGGCCGCGTAGCGATCGGGGTGGTTTTGAGCTAACCCTCGGGTCCCCAGGCAGAAATGGATTTGCTCGAGAGGCTTTCTCCTGGCCAGGATCCCCCCCTGGGCCTGCGGGGCCAACCGTATTGGGGCAAGCCCATTGGGAGAGGTGAAATGACCAAAGGCCTTATCCAGGAGCCTGATCAATGCAGTCCAATCAAAATTGCCCGCCACTGATATGATGATTTGGCCAGGATGGTAATAACGCTTTAAATACTTAAGTATTGCCTCCCGGCTGATGGACTCGATCGTTTCACGCGTCCCCAGGATGGATCTTCCCAGCGGGTGTCCCCGCCAGATAGATTGGGTGTGGAGGTCATGAACAAGATCCTCCGGGTCATCCTCCACCATCTTGAATTCTTCCATCACCACCTGCTTTTCTTTCGTGATGTCCCGAGTGTCAAACATGGAGTGGTGAAAGATGTCGCTCAGTAGGCCCGCGGCCTTGGAGAGATCTGCGTCCAGGACCTTGGCATAAAAGGTGGTGGTCTCCCGAGAGGTGAATGCGTTGAGCTCCCCTCCCAGCGAATCGATTTCCTGGGCAATATCTTGGGAAGTGCGGGTCTCGGTCCCCTTGAAAAACATGTGCTCCAGAAAATGAGAAAGCCCCTGCTCACTCTCCTCCTCATCTCGGGAGCCCACATTCACCCAGAGTCCTACCGAGACCGACTTGACCGAGGACATCTTCTCGGCGACGATGCGGATTCCATTCTCAAAAATTTCTTTACGATACATATTTATTCAGATGTTTAATGTCTTTGACCTTCCCTGTCTGATTCCCCCTCAGGTTTAAGGGCCTCCTTGCGGCTCAGGCGTATCTTGCCCTGCTTGTCAATCTCGATGACCTTCACCGCGATCTCATCACCCTCGGATACCACATCGGAGACACTCTGCACTCGGTGATAGGCCATTTGAGAGATATGGACAAGACCCTCGGAATTGGGCAGGATCTCCACAAATGCACCAAAATCCATGATACGCTTTACTTTGCCGATATAGATCTTGCCCACCTCTACCTCTTCAGTGATCTTGTGGATGATTTCCATGGCCTGCTTAGCCGCCGCCTCGTCCACCGAGGCGATGGAAATGACACCGCTGTCCTCCACATCGATCTTGACACCGGTCTTCTCAATAATGCTCCGGATCATCTTGCCACCCGGCCCGATCACCTCCCGGATCTTATCCGGTTTGATCTTCATCGTCAGAATCCTGGGTGCATAGGAAGATAGAGTCTCTCGGTAGGTCGGAATAGCCTCCATCATCTTGTCCAGGATGTGAAGTCTTCCTTCTTTGGCCTGATCAAGAGCCCTGGTGAGAATTTCACGGTTGATCCCCTCGCTCTTGATGTCCATCTGAATGGCCGTGACCCCTTCTCTGGTCCCGGCCACTTTAAAGTCCATATCCCCCAGGTGATCCTCCAGTCCGAGGATGTCCGAGAGGACCTCGACCCGGTTTCCCTCCCTGATAAGTCCCATGGCAATACCGGCTACAGGGGCCTTGATGGGCACCCCTGCATCCATTAAGGCCAGGGTTCCCCCACACACTGTCGCCATGGAGGTCGAGCCGTTGGACTCCAGGATATCCGAGACGATCCTCAGTGTATAAGGAAAGACCTCCTTGGTTGGGATCGCGGGTTTTAAGGCCCGCTCGGCAAGCTGGCCATGACCGATCTCCCTCCGGCCAGGGCCTCGTAAGGGCCGGGTCTCCCCCACACTGAACGGTGGAAAATTATAGTGGAGCATAAAGGTCTTCTTGCTCTCCCCTTCCAGGGCATCAATGCGCTGCTCGTCCTCAGAAGTGCCCAGGGTCACGACGCATAGGCTCTGCGTCTCCCCCCGGGTAAACAGTGCCGACCCATGAGTCCTGGGGAGAACGCCCACCTCGCAAGTGATCGGCCGAATATCCCTCGGCCCCCTCCCATCTGACCGTATCCCCTTTTCCAGCACAATGCGGCGCATTTCCTCTCGTTCCAGCTCATGGAAGATTGCCTCGATCTGGCGACCCTGCTTCTCATCGGCCTCCCCGCCTGATCCGCCTGAGGCGGAGGGCGGGGGCGCGAGCTTTGTCATGAGGTCCTTCTTCAGCGCCTCCAGTTGCTGCTTTCGCTCCTCTTTTTGCGCCACCAGTAGGGCTTGTCTCAATGGCCCCAGCACCAAATCGCGTACAGACCGAACCTGCTGGGGATCTGGCCCGTTTACAGGCACCTCCGTCTTGGACTGGCCGACCAGGGCCACCAATTTATCCTGCAGATCGAGGATGGCCTGGCTCTGCGCGTGTGCAAAGAGGATGGCATCGAGCATGACCTGTTCGGGGACTTCCCGGGCCTCACCTTCAATCATCATCACCGTATCCCGGGTGCTGGCGACCACGACATTGATATCGCTCTTCTCCAGCTCTGCCAGCCCCGGGTTAAGGATCAGCGTTCCATCCACCCGCCCGACCCTGACCGCCCCGACTGGGCCGTGGAAGGGAATGGGTGATATCACCAAGGCCGCCGAGGCCCCGATAATGCCCAGAAAATCCATGGAGTTACTCAGGTCTGCCGAAAGTACCGCGGCAATGATCTGCGTCTCATTACAGTAATGCTTCGGGAAGAGAGGCCGCATGGGCCGATCGATCAGCCGGCTGGTGAGCGTTTCTCGTTCGCCCGGTCGCCCCTCCCGCTTGAAGAAGCCGCCAGGGATCTTTCCGGCAGCATAATGCCGCTCCTGGTAATCCACGGTCAGTGGAAGAAAATCGACGTTCGGCTTGGGCTCCTTGGCAGCTACCACTGTGATCAGGACCACCGTCTCTCCATATTGGGCCAGCACGGCACCATCCGCCTGTTTGGCCACTCGACCAGTTTCCAGCGAGAGCATCTTACCCGCAATTTCCATTTCTACCTTTTGCATCATACTAAAATTCTCCTGTCTTGATGGCTATTGATCGATCCAGCCGACTCTGCTGAAAAACAGATCCGCTTGCGGCGGTTTGGAGAAGACGGAGGTTGTTTAGTCGTCATGTGATTTAGCAGCAGGAGCCTTTACTCTCTCACTAAACCACCTGGCGACTAAACGACACAACCCATGCACCGTCCCTCCAGTCGCTGGTGAACCTATTTTCTTAATCCTAATTGACTGATCAGGTTTTTGTACCGCCCATGATCAGTCCGACTCAAATAACTCAGCAACCTTCGCCGCCGATTGACGAGCTTTAATAGCCCTCTGCGGGAGTGAAAGTCCTTCTTGTGTAGTTTAAAATGCTCAGTGAGATAGGAAATCCGACTGGTCAGGATAGCAACCTGGACGTCTGGGGAGCCCGTATCCCCTTCATGCACCTGATGCCGCCGCATTAAATCCTGTTTTTGTGTCCCTTCCAGAACCATCGCTTGCTCCTTGCTAAGCCCTGCCTGATCCGACGCGTGTGTCGTCACACGATCGAATAGTCACGGCTTTTTATCCTTTGCTCATCCACCAGGACCTTTTCGACCTTGAACAGAGGGTCCTGCGCATCCTTCGTCTGGAGGTCATCCCGCCCTCTCAGGGCCCTGGCCAGGGCCACCAGACCGATCTCAGGTGCCGCGACGCGGAAGAGATCTCCTCTCTTAAACTCTGCCACGGCACACTCTATATCCTGATATCGAATGGGTACCCCATGGCAGACCTTTTCTGCCCTCTCTGTCCGGATGACCAATTCCGGAAGGTGGCCTAACACTACCCCCAGATCATGAATCACTCTCCCATGTTTGCCCTCGGCCAGTGCCGCTTCAAACCCCTCCAGGGTGATCGACTCCCCGATTCGAAAGGGGCCACACCTTCGTCGCTCCAGTCTCAGGCAATGGCCCCCTACTCCGAGATGTTCTCCCACATCGGCACATAAGGTCCGGATATAAGTCCCTCGGGAACAGACCACATCAAAAGTGACCTCGGCCTCATGCATCTCAAGAAGGACCAGGGAATGAATCGTCACTTCTCGTGCAGGTCGGTCCACCACCTCTCCTTTCCTGGCCATTTTATACAGGGGCTGACCTCTCACCTTGATGGCGGAATACATGGGAGGGACCTGCTGTATTCGCCCAACGAATGCCTTAAAGGCCTTTTCCACAGACTCCAGACCCACCGAACTGGCCTCGACACGGTTGAGAACCTGCCCCTCGGCATCCTGGGTATCTGTGGCCTCACCCAGTTTCATGACCACGCGATATTGCTTATCGGTATGAAGCCAGAACTCTGCAAGCTTCGTGGCCTTACCCACACAGATGGGCAAAACCCCCGTGGCTTGAGGATCCAGGGTTCCTGCATGTCCCACCTTGGAGACCCTCGAGATTTTACGAACCTTGGCCACCACATCGTGGGAGGTCCATCCAGCCGCTTTATTAAGATTGATAAAACCGTGCATACTGGCTCAAAGTCTTTTTAGAGACTCCTCAATCCTTCCAATTAAATATCTCTGAAAATGCCCGCTTTTCTCAACCAAATCGAAACCAGCCGCTGCGGGATGTCCACCACCACCAAATTGCTGTGCAAGACGGTCAAGATTTACATTACACTCAGGTGATCTTCGAAGACTAAATCGTTGATCCTTTAAATTAAAAAGCACAAATATCGCGTTCTTAAAATCTTTTCTAAGCGTATCTGCCACTTCGCTTGGAAATCCATTGCACAAAGCCGCTACAATTTTAATTTCAAACCCATCTATCTTTTTGTCTACTTTCGTCCTGTATGCCAAGGAAACACTCTCTGATAATTCTTGACTGGCCTTACGGTACGCATCCTGCATTTTTGAAGAATATTTTACATTTGAATCGATGTGAACTAGCTCATGATAGGCATCAATGCCACTAAGTGCTGCAACGGTTAAAGCAAGTTCTCGCGATCCTGATAAGTTGTGTATCCAACGATCGTTGTCATCCGCTAAGAGCACAACTTTCTGAAATTCTAGTAGCTCTTGGTTAGCTTTACCTATCTTGTCCTCATGAGAAACCATGTAGTCAAATAGAAGTCTTGCTGCAGAGTATTTGTCACTCACAACCCATCCTGTCAAACCAATTTCTTTTACATCTCTTTCACTTTTATCTATAGCTATCGCATGGTGATCCGCCCAAAAGATTCTCCATCCATCTTTAGCAAGTTGTTTTAAATACTGATCTGTTTCTGGGTTCTTCCAAGTTATATCAGCAATCCATAAATCCTGGGGTTGTTTTGAATTTTGTGTCACTTCTTTAATCACTCGATCAACATTTGATGGATGAGTAAAAAAAGGAGTTACATTAACCTCACCATAGAACCGTCCAACACAGGTGGCAGATGCCATACCATCAAGACAATAAGGACCATGCGAAATTACAATCGCGGTCCTTCCTTTATTCAAGGTCTTCTCTCGTTCATGAACACCAACCTGGGATTCCATATCCGGCCTCTTTAGACGACCCAATATTTCAGTTAATAACTTAAACATTATTGCCCAGCTTCATGTTCTCCTTTAACACGTGTTGCCATATCGACTTACCCAAGTATGACGACAAAAGTCCCCAGTTTTTCATATACCCCAAATGAAAAATCCCGGCGTGAGAAAAATAAATAATACAATGGCGGCTCCGGGTAT